>NZ_KV838060.1:0-7981 GCF_001838645.1 Neisseria sp. HMSC70E02
GGGGATGTCCAACTTTTGGGGTGCAGTTCAAACCTTAAATCAGGTTTTCAGACGACCTTTCATTCCGGTTCATTGATTAAGTCAATCTATCAAGCCTGTTTCAACTTCGCATCGGCATCGCGCAACGCGGTACGCAGACCTTCCTCGATAACGGGATGGTAGAACGGCATCTCCAGCATTTGCGGAACGGTCATCTTCATTTGATGCGCCCACGCCAACAGGTGCGCCAAATGTTCGGCGGCCGGACCCAAGATTTCCGCGCCGATGAAGCGGCCGGTGGCTTTTTCGGCATACAGGCGCATATGGCCTTTGTTTACCAGCATCACGCGGCTGCGGCCTTGGTTTTTGAACGATACTTCACCGATGACAAATTCGTCAGGTTGGTATTGCGCGGCAACCTGCGCGTATTTCAAACCGACAAAGCCGATTTGCGGATTGGTGAACACCACGCCGATGGTACTGCGGCGCAAACCGCCGCCGATATTCGGATAGCGGCCCGCGTTGTCGCCGGCAATCTTGCCTTGGTCGGCGGCTTCGTGCAGCAGAGGCAGTTGGTTGGACGCGTCGCCCGCGATGAAGATATGCGGAATGCTGGTCTGCATGGTCAGCGGATCGGCAACGGGTACGCCGCGCGCGTCTTTTTCGATATTGATGTTTTCCAAACCGATATTGTCAACGTTCGGACGGCGGCCTACGGCTGCCAGCATATATTCGGCAACAAATACGCCTTTTTCGCCGTCCTGCTCCCAATGAACTTCTACATTGCCGTCTGCATCGAGTTTGACCTCGGTTTTAGCATCCAGATGCAGTTTCAATTCTTCGCCGAACACGGCTTTCGCCTCGTCTGAAACGACGGGGTCGGAAATGCCGCCGATGATGCCGCCCAAACCGAAAATTTCAACTTTCACGCCCAAACGGTGCAATGCCTGACCCAGTTCCAAACCGATAACGCCCGGTCCGAACACGGCAACGCTCTTAGGCAGCGTACCCCATGAAAAAACGTCGTCGTTGATAATCAAACGGTCGCCCAAAGGCTGCCACTGCGGCAGGATAACGGGACGCGAACCGGTAGCAATCACGAAACTTTTTGCCGTGATTTGGGTATGGTCGTCAATTTGAATGGTATTCTCGTCGATAAATTTAGCCGAACCCATAATGCGCTTGTCGGCAGGCCATTCTTCCACATCGGCAACGACAAAGCCGACAAAACGGTCGCGCTCGGATTTGACGCGCTGCATGACCTCTTCGCCGTTGACGACGATGCTGTCTTTGTCCAAATGCACGCCGAACGGATCGGTATGCAATGCGTGATGGCGCGCCTCTGCGGCAGCAATCAAGAGTTTGGAAGGCATACAGCCCACGCGCGCGCAGGTCGTGCCGAATACGTTGTTTTCAATTAGGTAAACATTATCCGAATGTAAACGGGCATTGCGAAACGCGCCCATACCGGCAGTACCGCCGCCGATTACGACGACATCTGCTTGAATTTTTTTCATAATCTTTGTCCTTTTTTGTTGAGCGTCCGAAGCGGTATCAGCGTGAAGCGTATCAGGTTTTCAGACGACCTATTTAATAAACTATCAAAAATAAAAAATCGATAACTATTTTTAAAATTTCGATTTAAAACAATAATCTCAAATTCTACTTGTAAATATAGAGCTATTCAGAACGACCGTGTAGCGTATCGTCTGAATAACTCTATTTTTCTGTTCAGACGGCTTTTTAAACCGTCTCAAGCACTAGGCAATTAGTTTTTAGCCAAGTAAGCTTCCAAATCTTCGCTGCCACCGATGTATTTGCCGCCGATGAAGACTTGAGGAGCAGTCATCTTGCCGGTAATGGCGCGAACGGAAGTAACAGTTGCATCTTTGCCCAATACGATTTCTTCGTAAGACAGACCTTTGTCTTGCAAAGCTTTTTTAGCTTTAGCGCAGAATTGGCAGCCAGGTTTGGTGAAGATGGCAACAGATTCTTGAGCTTTCCAGTCAGGAGCGATGAATTTCAACATAGTGTCAGCGTCAGACACTTTGAAAGGATCACCCGGCTCTTCAGGCTCGATGAACATTTTTTCAACCACGCCGTCGTTAACCAGCATGGAGTAACGCCAAGAGCGTTTGCCGAAGCCCAAGTCTTCTTTGCCGACCAGCATACCCATGCCTTCGGTGAATTCGCCGTTGCCATCAGGAATCATGTAGATGTTGTCAGCTTCTTCTTCGGCAGCCCAAGCGTTCATCACGAAAGTATCGTTTACAGATACGCAGTAGATTGCGTCAACGCCGTTTTCTTTGAACGCGCCGAACAATTCGTTGTAACGCGGCAGGTGGGAAGAAGAACAAGTCGGAGTAAATGCGCCGGGCAGAGAGAATACGACTACTTTTTTGCCTTTGAACAAATCATCAGTGGAAACATCTTTCCAAGTGTCGCCCACGCGGGTACGGAATACGACGGAAGGTACTTTTTGACCGGTACGATCTTGCAAAGCCATTTTGGATCTCCTTGAAATTTTAGGTTTAGGGAATGATACGAGTGAATGTGTGCATTCTAGCGCAGGGAGTTTGATTTGTATAATTTATAGTTCAAATAATATTAATTACCTGAAGCTATGAAACCCAACCTGCGAACGTTCCATTTAAATAGAGGTCGTCTGAAAGAAAACAAGCCCCTGGCTTGGAATTATTTTTCGGAATCGTGTGCGTCGGACAATACGACTTCGCGGATGCTGCTTTCTACTTTGTCTTTCAACATAAAGCGGTCTTCGTCTTTGCCGGGACGAATCGGGGCGGCAAAATCAATACGGATGCGCAGCTTTTTCATGGAAACGATGCGCCAAAGTGAGCGCACCAAATCGACTTGTGCATAAGACGGCACAGTCGTCCTTTTACCAGTATCATCATAATAGCGCAGCGTAACCGCCTGAACAGGCGCGTCGGCATCAATGGCGGATTGGAAGAGTGCGGCTTTGAACGGCAAAATATCCAAGCCCAAAGAAGTCCGCGCTTCGGGGAAAAAGCTGACATTCTGCCCGGCTTTCAACGCGGCGCAAATGGCTTGGTTAATCGGCTCGACATCGCGTCGGGAATTTCGATTGATAAACACCGTGCCTGCGTTTTGCCCCATTTTGCCCAAGACCGGCCAGTCTTTGATTTCCTGCTTGGCGATAAAGCTGCTCGGATACACCGCACTCATGGCGAAAATATCCAGCCAAGACACATGGTTTGCCGCCACCAAAACACCCTTCACATTATCTGCGGGCGGCGTGCCGATTTCCAATTCGATATCCAAGGCTTCCAGCGCGCCTTTGCCTAAAGTGATGACCGCATGATCGCGTTCGGCAGGATTGCCGGCATCGATACGGCGCAAATGCCTTCCGGTTCGGAACAGCCAACCCGCCAGGCGGAACAATCTGCCCAAACGGGTAAAAAACGGGGCTTTTTGTGAGTGCATAACTATTTTTCTTTTCGTATTAAATGTGCATCAAATCATAGTATAGT
Organism: Neisseria sp. HMSC70E02; assembly: GCF_001838645.1. Taxonomy (NCBI): domain Bacteria; kingdom Pseudomonadati; phylum Pseudomonadota; class Betaproteobacteria; order Neisseriales; family Neisseriaceae; genus Neisseria; species Neisseria sp. HMSC70E02. The sequence goes on from NZ_KV838060.1 coordinate 3,492, forward strand.
AGATTAAATTTATAGTGGATTAAATTTAAATCAGGACAAGGCGCCGAAGCCGCAGACAGTACAGATAGTACGGCAAGGCGAGGTAACGCCGTACTGGTTTAAAGTTAATCCACTATAAATCAGGCCAAGGCGACGAAGCCGCAGAAGTACAGATAGTACGGCAAGGCGAGGTAACGCCGTACTGGTTTAAAGTTAATCCACTATAATAACGTTTTCAGACGACCCAGATGACAAAGAGGTCGTCTGAAAACAAGTTCATACATTATTTTTGGCAGTTCGGACAATAAAACGTCCCGCGCTGCCCCAAAACTTCTTTCTGCACCAAACCGCCGCAACGGACGCAGGGTTCGTTGTGCCTGCCGTACACCGTATATTCCTGCTGGAAATAGCCGCTTTTGCCGTCGCTGTTGACGAAGTCGCGCAACGTGCTGCCGCCGGTTTCAATCGCGCGCTGCAATACCGCTTTAATCGTTTCCACCAAGACAGCGCATTCTTTTTTCTTAACCTTGTCCGCAGGGCGGTGTGGCGATATGCCCGATTTAAACAGGCTTTCGTTCGCATAAATATTACCCACGCCGACCACGACGGCATTGTCCATCAAAGCCAGCTTGACCGCGCGTTTTTGCGTTTTAAATTTTTGGTATAGATACTCGGCGGAGAAGTCGTCTGAAAGCGGCTCGGGGCCCAGTTTTTCAAGAAGCGGATGATGCTCGGCAATGCCTTCATACCACAAAATCGCACCGAACTTACGCGGGTCGTGATAGCGCAAGACTATTCCGTCCGCAAACACAATGTCCACATGATCATGTTTATCAGGATGATCAATCCGCGCATCGCCGTCCGTAAAAATCCGCAAACTGCCCGACATGCCTAAATGAATCAACAAGATACCCGTTGCAAAACCGATAATCAGATATTTCGCCCGCCGACGACAGCTCAACACCTCCTGCCCCGCTAAAAGCTCCGCCAACTGCGGATTGACCTGCCAGCGCAGCTTGGTTTGGCGCAACACGACATCCGCCACCTTTTTACCTTGAATATGCGGGCTGATACCGCGCAACGTCGTTTCTACCTCAGGCAATTCCGGCATTTTTCTTTATCCTCAAGCTAATACAGTCAACATCGCCTTTTTCAGACGACCTAAGATTCTACCGATGCCAAAGCGGCCTGACAATTTGCAACCAATCGGCTTTACAGACAGAAAGCAGCAAATTCAAGGCAGAATGACAAATATAGAAGGGGCTATATTTATGGAGTCAAACCTCTCGTTTTCAAATGTTCAGCCTCAAAAGGTCGTCTGAAAACCAGTCATGCCGGTTTTACCAACGCTGCATTCTCAATCCGAAATCCGTGCCGCACCCAAAGCCACCGTCTGCGTTCCCAATATTTTTTCAAACTCCGGCAACGGCGTCACCCCCGCCATACGCTTGACCAAAACCAAACCGTACACCGCCGCACACTGCGGCCACCACCTGTCCCCCGCCTTCTCCATAAAACGCCAAAACCGCAGCCCCTTTTGCGAATTCACAGCAGGCAGGTACACCATAAACTTCCCGAATTCCACCTCAAAATCCAAATCCCCCAACCGCTGCTTCAAAGCCGGCAAAGTCAGGCAATGCTCCTTTTTAGGCAAACGCGCTCCATCGAACCACTTGCTGAAAAACCACAAAGATTTCGGATTAAACCCCGTCAAAACCAACCGCCCTTCAGGTTTCAACACTCTGGACGCTTCATGCAGCACTTGCGTCAGCGCGGCAGTCTCATGACTGTGCGGCATCAGCAGCACATCAATAGAATGACTCTCCCAAGCCATAGCGTCCGCCGTCATCAATACATCACGGGGTACGGCAACCACGTTTTCAGACGACCTTAACCATTGACCGCCTTGTTGGACAACGGTCTGTCCGTCAAAATATTGCAAATGCCGCTCAAAAAAAGCAGCCTCGTTCTGAGCAACATAACGCCCCATAGCCGTATCTTCAAACCATACATCCATAGTCGTTATCCTATTAACTGTTTCATGCGTTCATTTCTACTGTCCGATAGAAAAATACAATGCAATCGCCGTATTTATGCCACAGATTTTAACATTAAGACCCAAGCATATGTAAATTTCACCCCCTTTACCTTGACGGCTACATCTTCAAACAGTACCATCGGGTAGACTAAATTTAACCTTATATCATTGATAATTATTGATTCATCATGGCAAAACTGAAAACCATCGCACTTACCATTTCAAGTTTATCCGCAGCTTCCGGCGCAGCATACGCTCAAAATGCCACACCAGATCAAGTAGGTATGGCAATGATGCGCCTCAATTCCTCTCTTTTGGATCAAGCCAAAGCGCAAACTTTCGGAACGGGCAGCCTTTGGGCATCGTTGCGCAAGGATTTCCGTATGAACGAGGTCAATTCCGAACTTGTTCGCCGCCATGAGAGCAAATTCGCTGCCAATAGTGCCTACTTCGACCGCACCATTACCCGCAGCAAACCCTATATGTACCATATTGCCAACGAAGTCAGAAAACGCAATATGCCTGCCGAAATCGCATTGCTGCCGTTTATCGAAAGCGCATTCGTTACCAAAGCAAAATCACATGTCGGCGCATCCGGTCTGTGGCAGTTTATGCCTGCAACGGGTCGCCACTACGGCTTGGAAAAAACCCCTTTGTATGATGGCCGTCACGATGTCTACGCAGCAACTGACGCAGCATTGAATTACCTGCAATACCTGCACGGATTATTCGGCGACTGGTCCCTTGCACTGGCTGCCTACAACTGGGGCGAAGGTAATGTCGGCCGTGCCGTCAATCGTGCGCGCGCGCAAGGTTTGGAGCCGATTTACGAAAATCTGCGCATGCCTGACGAAACACGGAATTACGTTCCCAAACTCTTGGCCGTACGCAATATCGTTGCCAACCCACAAACTTTCGGCATGAATATCACCGAAATCAACAATCAGCCGTATTTCAAATCCCTGAGCATCGACAAGCCGATTGACAACAGCACTATCGCCCGCTTCGCCAACATCAGCGAAAGCGAATTGCTGACACTCAATCCGGGATTCAATGCGCCTGTATTCATCCCGAAAAACAATCGTCGCCTGTTGCTGCCTGTTGATTCTGTGGCTTCTTTCGAGAAAAACTACCGAAACGCGAATCCCGATACTTTGTTGTCTTGGAACGTATACACATCCCGAAACAATACCAGCTTGAACGCCATCGCAGCAGAAACCGGTATGAGCGTTGCCGAAATCAAACGACTGAACGGCTTGGGAAATAACTCCCTGTCTTCCGACCGCAGTATTTTGGTAGCCAAGAATAAAGCAGCGAATTCGGCGACACCTGATACACTCTCATTCATCGATGTTGATAACAGACCGGATACTTACCGTTCCAATATGCCGGAAATGGCACCTATCAAAACGGCAAAAGCAAATATTCCTACAATGGATTTTGCCAACATTAAACCCGTTGCAGCAGTACCAACAGATTATGTAGCCCTTGGCAAAAAAGCAGTATCCGAAACTGCTGTCGCTCAATCAGCTCCTGTTGGCGGAGAAAGCAAAATTGCCTCTGCAACTCCTACTACCGTTGCCAAAGCAGACATCGCAACCACACCTGAAACCACTGTTCAAACCAACTCTTCAGCAGATTTGGCATCGGCAAATGTCAAAGAAGAGCGTATTCCTGAAGTGTTTGCCCAATTGTCTCAAGCTGAAAGCAAGCCTGCCGTTGTCGAGCAAACTGCTGCAAATACAACTACTGAGCTGACTACTGCTCAAGCTGCTCCGACGCAAGCTGCTGAAACAGCCGATGAACTGATGGCGTTGGTAGATTCAAATCTTCGTACTCAAACTGAAAATGTAGCAGTCGCACAAGCCGCCAGCGAACACAATATTGCATCCGACGCAGTCAAAGCGCGTAGCGAGCGTATTGCCGCCAATACCGCCAAACAACAAAGCCGCACTGAGGCGCGTTTGGCCCGTGCAGGCAATCAGCAGCAATCTCAAACCGCAGGTGCGGGCATGCACCGTGTAGCCGATGGCGATACGCTGTTTAATATCTCACGTCGTTACAACTTGAGCGTTGCTGACTTGATTATTGCCAACAACATCAAAGGCAATAACATCCGTAAAGGTCAGCTGTTGCGTGTGACCGCAGCGCCCGCCAAAACTCGAAACAGTATCCGAAACGTTTCTTATACCGTTCGCAGAGGCGATACTTTAAATACTATCGCCAACCGATTCAACGTAGATGTAAACGATATTCGCCGCTGGAATCGAAATACCAATGGTGTGACACCCGGTCAACGTTTGAAATTAATCGGCAGTTAAGATTACTCTTCATGAAAAAGTCGTCTGAAATTTTCAGACGACTTTTTATTTGCCATCAAATTCAATTTTCCCCGCATCATCACTACGCCTCCTTAAAGAGAAAGTTTTTAGTGAATAATATAGTGGATTAACTTTAAACCGGTACGGCGTTG
>NZ_KV838061.1:0-29002 GCF_001838645.1 Neisseria sp. HMSC70E02
TGCCGCCTAAAAGGCGGCCCGGATGCCTGATTATTAGGTATCTGGGGAGGATTAAGGGCGCATTTGGGTAGAATCAGGAGTGATTGGGGCGGAAACAGCCGAAAACCTGTGTTGGGGTTTCGGTTGCCGGGGGGAAGGGCTTTTTTGCAAAGGTCTCAGCCTGCCAGTTGCGGGAAAATGGATTTCAATCCCGCGACGATGATTTCTACGGAGACGGCGGCAAGCATCATGCCCATGATGCGGTTGAGGATGGTCAGTCCTGTCGTGCCCAGTTTTTTGCTGATTCGCCCGGCGACGATGAGGATAGCGTAGCAAATCAGGCTGACGAGGAAGCCTGCGGTAAGGATCAAAGCAATATCGCTGTAATTTTTGGCGGCTGAGGCGTAGATGATGACGGTAGAGATACCGCCCGGACCGATGGTGATGGGAATAGCGACGGGAACGACGGCGATGGCTTTGGCGTTTTTCTGGATGTGTGGTACAACGCCCTCTTCCTTGTCGCCACCGATATTTTGTTTGGCGGGGTTATCGTTGCCGTTCATCATGGAGATGGCGATAAGCAATACCAAAATACCGCCGCCGACTTGGAAAGAGCCGACGCTGATGCCCAATATTTTCAACAACATCCCGCCCGTCAAGGTGAAGACGGCAATGACGATGAAGACGGCGAGCGCGGCGGTGCGGGCGATACGGCGTTTTTCTTTGGTGCTGTGATCCTGCGTCAAATCGAGGTAAATCGAAAGCGCGCTGAACGGGTTGATCAGTACAAGGAAGGCAACCAAAAGTTTGCCGATTTCTACACCTAATTCCATTTTTTATTCCCTTATTGGTTTTTTGTAGAGACGTTTACGTCCGCTTTGTCGTTGAATTCGTAGCGGCGTTTGGTTTTGTGCTCGCTGGAAATACCCATCAGCAGCGCAAGTACGGTCATGATGGAGAGTGTTGCAGTGCCGCCGTAGCTGACCAACGGCAGGGGAACACCGACAACGGGCAAAATGCCGCTCACCATGCCCATATTCACAAAGGCGTAGCAGAAAAAGGTCATGGTCAATGCGCCGGCAAGCGTGCGGCTGTAAAGCGATTGGGCTTTGGCGGCAATCAGCAGTCCGCGCGTCAGGATAACGAGGTAAACCAGCAGCAGCAAGATGTTGCCGATCAAACCGAATTCTTCGCCATATACGGCAAAAATGAAGTCGGTCGTGGACTCTGGAATGTAATCCAAATGCGTTTGTGTGCCGTTGAGCCAGCCTTTCCCCCAAACACCGCCCGAACCGATGGCAATCATGGACTGGATGATGTGGTAGCCTGCGCCCAAAGGGTCCTGCGTCGGGTCAAACAGCGTCAGGACGCGGGTTTTCTGATAGTCGTGCATCCCGTAGTTCCACAAAAGCGGTAATGCGGCAACAAAGGCGACGATGGCGGCAAAGATGACTTTCCACGGCAGGCCTGCGAAAAAGACAATGAAAATACCCGATGCCATAATCAAAACCGCGGTACCCAAGTCGGGCTGTTTCAAAATCAGCGCAACGGGGACAAGGATTAAAAGCATGGCGATGATGTAGTGAAACCATTTCAGACGACCTTCGTGCCGCTGGAAGTACCAAGCAACGGTCATGGGCAGGACGATTTTCATGATTTCGGACGGCTGGATGCGCGTGAAACCCAGCTCCAGCCAACGGGTAGAGCCATTAACGGTCACGCCCGCGACTTCGACGGCGACAAGCAGCAACACGCCAATCAGGTACATCGGCAGCGCAACCTTTGCGGCATCACGCGGCTTGAACGAGGCAACAAACCACAACAGGGCGAAGCCGACGACCGTATGCAGGGTTTTGTGTTCAAGCTGGCCGAAATCCTGCCCGTCCGCCGAATAGAGTAAAAACAGGCTCATGATGTAGATGGCGAGCATGGGGAAAAACAGCCACGGGTCTATCGGAGCAGATACGGTGCGCTTAATTTTCGCCCACATTCCGACCGTTTCATTCATGATTTGCTTCCTCCTGTTTCAGACCGTAGGCTTTTTGGAATATGGTCGGCGGTTGGGGTTGTGTGCGGTGTTGTTGCGGTTCGGGCATTCCGCCTGCGTCGGGGTCGTCTGAAAACTGCTGCGGCTTGACGTTGAGCATATAAAAATCGGTCAGGCTGCGGGCAAGCGGTGCGGCGTAGGCGCCCCAGCCGCCGTTTTCCAGAATCACGGCAATGGCGATTTCAGGCTTCTCCAAGGGGGCGAACGAAATAAACCACGCATGGTCGCGGTGTTGCTCGCGCAAAGCTGCGGCGTTGTAACGACCGCCCTGCTTGATTTGCACAACCTGCGCTGTGCCCGTTTTGCCGCCCATACTGTAAGCCAAACCGCCGCCGATGCGGTGTGCCGTACCGCCCGGTTTCAAGACTTTCTCCATCGCCTGTTTGACGTATTCGAAGTTATCTTGTTTGAACGGGATTTTGTATTCAGGATTGGGATTGATACGCGTGATTTTGCGTTTGTCGAAATCCAACAATTCTTTCACCAAATGCGGTTGATAAACCACGCCGTTATTGGCGAGCGAAGCGGTGGCGTGTGCCATTTGCAGCGGGGTGTAAGCATTGTAACCCTGCCCGATGCTGACCGAGACCATCTCGCCTGCGCGCCATTCTTTGGCGGTAGGATCGGACGATCTGGCAAAGCGTTTCGCCTTCCATTCGCGGCTGGGCAAAACGCCCGTATATTCGCTAGGCAGGTCGATGCCGGTTTTTTTACCGAACCCGAATTGCGCTAAATACGGCGACGCTTTGTCTATGCCCATTTCGTAGCCCAAGCGGTAGAAAAAGGTATCGGACGACACCTGTATCGCCTTGCTCAAATTCGCCGAACCGTGACCGCTGCGTACGGAATCTCGGAAAACGTGGCGGCTGCCGGGGATGCTCCATGCGCCGGGCGCGGGAACGACCGTCGTTTGGGTAATTTTGCCGCTTTCCAGCAAAGCCATGCCCATAAACGGCTTAAACGTCGAGCCCGGCGGATACAGACCTTGCGTTACGCGGTTGACCAAAGGCTTTTTCCAGTCATCATTCAAGGCTTTCCAAGTTTCGCTGTCGATTCCGTCGATAAAAAGGTTGGGATCGAAAGAAGGTTTGGAAACGAATGCCAACACCGTACCGTCTTGCGGATTGATGGCAACAATCGCCCCGCGCCTGTCTCCCAATATTTTATCTGCCTCTTGCTGCATACGGATGTCCATGCCCAAACGCAAAGTTTGCCCCATGCGCGACGGCACGTTTTTCAAGACGCGAACAATATTGCCGTAAGCGTCTTTTTCCACTTCTTGATAGCCGGGCGCGCCATGAAGCTGCGGTTCGTAATATTTTTCCAGCCCCGATTTGCCGATGTGCGTGCTGCCGCGATAGAGTGCAGTCAAGCCCTCTTCTTCCAAAATTTCCTGATCTTTGTCGCTGATGCGACCGATGTAGCCTAAAAAGTGTGAAGTCAGCTTGCCATAAGGATACTCGCGGAAAGTACGCGAATTGACTTCTACGCCTTTAAATTCATTAAGATGCACGGACAATTTTGCCGCTTCTTCATCTGTCAGGCGCAGCTTGAGCGGGATATTTTCAAATTTGCGGTAGCTTTCGCGGTATTTGTGGAAACGCTTCAAATCAGTAGGCGTAATATCGACATACTTCCGCAGGGCTTCGATAACATCCTCCATCTTACCCTCAATACGGCTGGGGATGACTTCCAACGAAAACACGGGATAGTTTTTTGCCAGCGGTACGCCGTTGACATCTACGATTTCGCCGCGGACGGGCGGAGTCGGAATTAATGTGATGCGGTTGCTGGATGCCTGTCCGGAAAAATCGTCATGCCGGAACACCTGCAAATAGACAAACCGCGCCACCAATGCGGCAAACAAAACCACAATCAAGATAAACGCCACCAACAGACGCAATAAAGAATCGGCTTGCGCCGCCTTTGCAGTCTGTGTTTTACCGCTACCGCCATTTTTCAGACGACGTTTCATAGTATTCAGTATGGACATGGTTTCACGTTATCTGTTGGCGCGATAAAAATTGGTCAGTACCAGCATCAACTGGCTCAAGAAAGGCCAAAGCAGCGCGCCTGCCAAAGGCGCGATGAAACTTTGCCAAGTGATGATTTGGTTGTTGAGGAACAGGCGCGCCGCCACCAAGACCGCCTGATGGCAGAACAATGCTGCCAATACCGCCCCTATCTGCATGATGTGGCCGTAGAGCATGATTTGACGGCGCGTGTTCAAGATGAAATACACCATGACCGTATAAGACAATGCGTGCAGCCCCAAAGTCGCTGCCGTTGCGGCATCGACTATCAAGCCGAGCAAAAACGCAATGCCCATGCCGACGCGTTGGGGATGATGCATAGACCAATAAAGCAGCATCAGCGCAGTCAGTTCGGGCAGCCAAAAAAACACATCAAAGGGGAAAGGCATGAAATCGACAAGCATGGTTACGGCAAAACTTGCCGCAATCACGCCGACGGGCATGGCACGGTAGGAATCGTCAAAATCGTTCATGAATGATTTATTGGGAAGAATGGGAAGAAGACAGAACCAAAACAAAGCGGCTGCGGCGCAAGGCGGCAAACGGGGTCAGTTCTGTGTCGTAATAAGGCGTACCTGAAGCGCGGACGACTTTATCCACGCGGGCTACGGGAATGCCTGCCGGATAAATACCGTCCAAGCCGGAGGTAATCAAAACATCCTGCGGCTTCAAATCCGAGCCCGTCGGGAAATAACGCAAATCCAAACCCACGCCATTGCCGTAGGCGAGATTGCGTTCGCCCGTACGCTCAACGGCAACAGGGACGATACTTTGCGCAGCCGCCATCAGCTCGACTTCCGCACTGTTTGCGTGAACTAAGGTAATCCGCCCGATTAAGCCGTTTTGGTCGATAACGGCATCGCCTGCCGCCACCCCTTCGCCACTGCCTTTATTGATAATCAAACGTTCGGACAGCGGGTCTTTGCCACTGGACAATACTTCAGCACCGATAACATTGCTGATGCCTTTTTGCTGCAAGCCGTATAGCTTTTTCAGCTCCTGCAATTCGCTCAGATTGACCTTATCGCGTTGAAGCTGGATTTTCAGACGACCGTTTTCCTCCAAAAGGAGACGGTTTTGTTCCAACAGCTCGGTTTGTGATTGAGATTGGTTGGAAAAATATTGATAGAGACGGACCGGCTGGTTTGCCAACCATTGCACCGGATAAAGAATCTCCGCCGCCGCAGTGCGCACGGGCTGCATCAGGTTGAAACGGCCGTCCGCCACCATAATGCCGGCACCCAGCAAAAGATACGCAATAAAACGAGGCAACAGCTTTTGGCCCTTTGCCTCGTCAAACCGTAAAGAAGAATGTTCCATTTCAGCCTGCCTTACGGGTTATCCACAAAGACGGCATTCCATTTGCCGATGTAATCCAGGGCTTTACCCGCACCATAAGCCACACAGTTCAAAGGCTGGTCGGCAATACCGACAGGCAGCCCCGTCGCATCCGCCAAAACCGTATCCATGCCGTGCAACAGCGCGCCACCGCCCGTTAACATAATTCCCCTGTCGGCAATATCGCCGGCCAACTCAGGCGGAGCCTGTTCCAAAGCAAGGCGCACGGCGCGGATAATCTGATTAACCGTTTCGCTCAAAGCCTCGCGCACTTCTTCCGAAGTAATAGCAAGCGACTTGGGCGTACCTTCCGCCAAATCGCGACCTTTAATCCTCATGGCGGTTTCGGTTGCAAAACCTGAGGCTGAACCGATTGTTTTCTTCAATTCCTCAGCCGTCGCTTCACCAATCAACACGCCGCGATGACGGCGCAGATAATGCACGATGCTCTTATCAAACTCATCGCCTGCCGCACGGACGGAGGCGGAATAAGCCATACCGCCCAACGACAAAATGCCGATTTCCGTTGTGCCGCCGCCGATATCCACCACCATCGAACCGGCAGTATCCTCAATCGGCAAGCCTGCACCCAAAGCAGCCGCCATCGGCTCCTCAATCAAATGTACGGAAGATGCACCTGCGGCGAACGCAGAATCCAAAATCGCCTTGCGTTCCACTTGAGTTGCCCCGCCCGGCACACAGATCACTACACGCGGCGGCACAACCGAATTACCTTGTATTGCTTTTTTAATCAACATACCCAGCATACGCTCGGCAATCGTAAAATCAGCAATCACCCCGTCCCGCATAGGACGGACGATTTCAATATTGCGCGGCGCGCGCCCCTGCATTTTCTTGGCTTCCGTACCCACGGCGACAATCTTGCTTTTACCGCCCGTACCCGATTGAACCGCCACCACAGACGGCTCGTCCAAAACAATGCCTTTACCACGCACATAAATCAACGTGTTCGCCGTACCCAAGTCAATGGCGATATCGTTTGAGAAAAAACGGGATAAAAAACGAAACATAAAATACCTGAATATCGGCCCAGCACCGATTTTATTTAATTGTTATTCAAAATATTAAAAACATGGAAACAACGCCTTTTCAGACGACCTCCCTACTCCCCGTAATGAAACGTATGGCGAAATCACACGCCGTTTGAGTAGTTTTCGGTTATAATTCTTCGTTTCATCGAAGAAGAACGCAATGATACCCCAATAAAGGGGCGTTTGCTATCAGACAAGGATTTTTTATGGCTTTAAGCTTAACCGATGTGGAAAAAATCGCCAAACTCTCACGCCTTTCGCTGACCGAGGAAGAAAAAGGCAAAACCCTCTCAGAATTGAACGACATTTTCGCCATGGTCGAAAAAATGCAGAGCGTGAATACAGAGGGTATCGAGCCGATGGCACACCCCCACGAAGCCGCCCTGCGCCTGCGCGAAGATAAAGTTACCGAAACCGACCATGCCGCCGAATATCAAGCCGTCGCCCCTGAAGTGCGCAACCGCCTGTATATCGTGCCTCAGGTAATTGAAGAATAGATGGAGTTTATCCTTTAGGAAAACCAATAATGAATAAATTTTTGACCACATTATTACTTGGCGTACTCACGGTTAACGCCTACGCTATGCCTAAGGATGACAACAACCCTAAATCCTCTGTATTGCCTGTTGTTCATTCCGAGCAAGTCGTGCATTTGTATGACTACGAAACACCTGACGGGAAATACAGCGCATCACTCTATCCGAACAGTATCAAAAATCTCGGTAATGGTTGGTATTCAACCATTACACGGCATCAATCTGCGGGTTCAGGCAAACATGCCCATATGCTGATTTTAGATTGGGTACATTGCCAAGAACCCAAACAATCTGTTATGAGCGCGATTGCCCTGTTTGACAAAAACGGACAACTTGAAGAGCGTATCGACGTTCACAATTACAATAGTCCCAACAAAATGTCGCAAGAAGCCATTGAGCAGCTGAAAAAGGAAGATTCCAGCGAAACAATGCACAGTGACAAAATGGTGGAAACCGTTTGCAGCCGCGTAAAATAAAAATGTAAGTTATTTTACCTGGTTTAAATATTTGCAGCTTCAGACGACCTGAAAAGGAATTTCTGTGAAACAAGCCTTCATTTATACTGACGACAAGTCCCAGAAATTTTGGATTATCAATTCCGATGGTAGCGACATCATGGTCAATTTCGGCAAACTTGGTGCAACCGGACGTTACCAAATTACCGAATACGACGATGAAATCGAGTGTCAAAAAGCTGCTGATAAGCTCATTACGCAAAAGACCAAAAAAGGCTACAAACCTGCTCCTGATTTTAATTTCATCGACCGCTTTTATTTTGACGATGAAGATTTCGGTCCACATCGCAAAACCTCGCATCCACACTTCGTCCGATACTTAACCGATGATTTCTATTATGACTGCGGTGACGAAGAAGCTCCGTTTGGCAGTGATGAAGGCAGTGATGCGTTGTATGAGCTTGCACAAGCCTTCCGCAAAAATACCGATCTGGATATATTGGCTTTCCCTCAGAAATTGATTTGTGAATATTGGGGTATGGATTACCTGCCGCCTCAAGCAGACCAAACTGCCAAAAGCATTGAAGAACTGTGTAAACAACAGGAAACTGAAGTTTACCAATCCGATAGAGTGATTATTGCTGCTACATTCGGCAGCATTAAAATTACAGGTCGTCTGAAACCTGAATTGCAGCAACTTGCCCTACTTGCCATGCAGAGGCTTGACATATTGGCACAACTACGCGGTTGGTGTTTTGCTGGTACTTTGTCTGAGATCAATCAACAAATGGCAGATGACTTGCAACGTTTTGCTGTTGCACAGGTGAACCATTTTCAGACGACCTAACTATGAAACATCAGCGTGCCGAGCCTGTATACACAATGTCTCCCAAGCGAATCATCAAGATACTGGGCTACCTGCGTGAATATGCTCAACAGTGGAACAAAACATACGAAGAAATCGCGGAGCAAGTCTGTCACGCATTTGCCGATACCCAACTAAAGAACGGAATCGGAATATTGGAAGCCGACTGCGTGGATGACTGGATGGATACCAATAATCCGGAACGTTGCCGCTATCGCGCTGAAGATGAAAAGGATTATTGGGAAAATGTCCTTTTTCAAGGACACCGCGTAGGAGAAATTCCGCGTTTTAATCCCTGTTCCGCCATCACATTTATGGATAGCATAGGCAGGCATTTCGCCCTACCATATTACTTGCTTTGGGCATTACAAGACCCTGACGGTATGGTTGCCGATACATTGGCTTACGCATTGGAGAACAGCTATTACACAGATGAACTGCTGCTCAACGCTGCTCAACAACGTGCTTTGTTGAATACAGTCCGTTTTCTCGTGGAAATAACGGCAAATACCTACGACGACGGCTACTCTTCATATATTGACAGCCCATGGCAGGCTGCATTTGAACACTTAAATCAAATATTGTCAGATGCCAATATTTTGCCCGATAAAAAGTAATCCTTCCAAGAGAAGGTCGTCTGAAAGAACAAGTACGGTTACAAAACAGTTCTGTTTCGCATACGAATAGAATAGACAAAATGCACGACGCAAAGGAACCTCATGCCCATCGAGCAACAACACCTGCACACAGTTGCCATTAGCCACATCCACCAATGTTTCAACCATATCAAGCAACAGGTTGAACAGGCAGGCAAAGAAGTTGCCGCGTATTATTTCTATGTGGTGGACGACTTTTTTGCCGCAGGTAACGCTGCGATTACCCATCAGGATTTAGAAGCCTTTGCTGCCAAGCACAGGAAAAAATACAAAAACTGCACCATCCTGCAAGCGATTTGGGATGGCAGATGCACACTTTATGAAGGCAAAACCGAAATCCAGAATGCTTCAGATAACTGGCTGGAAAACCAAAGCGAGCTCTACCAAGTTGCATACCGCAGCATAGAAAATCTAGGTGAGGATGACGACACCTATCAGCAAAAACGCACCGAATATGAAAAAGTCCTGATAGCCGCACTACAACAATGCGACCAAGAAGGCCTGTTCGGCAACCGCGCCGAAAACGGTATATTGCTGTTTGCATTTTATATTGATGATTATGATGAAAATGATGAACAATCACTGCTTTACCGTTCCGCCACGCAACTCAACCAACCGGATACTTACCAAAAATTAATAGGTTGATGTTTTCAGACGACCCTGAAATCAGCCTACACCATTAAACTATTCAAAATCCCACTTATTTAAACTAAAAGACTCTTATGACCCAATACACCCTCAAACAAGCTAGCCAACTGCTGCAATCTAAACAAATCTCCGCCGTCGAACTGGCAACCGAATACCTCGCCGCCATTGCTGCGCAAAACCCGGCTATCAACGGTTACATCACCCTCGACCAAGACAAAACCCTCGAAGAAGCCCGTGCCGCCGACGCGCGTATCGCGCAAGGTAATGCTACTGCACTCACTGGCGTACCCATCGCCTATAAAGATATTTTCTGCCAAACAGGCTGGCGCAGTGCGTGCAGCTCCAAAATGTTGGACAATTTCGTTTCACCCTACACTGCCACCGTCGTACAAAACCTGCTCAATGAAGGCATGGTAACGCTCGGCCGTACCAATATGGACGAGTTTGCCATGGGTTCGACCAATGAAACCTCGTTCTACGGCGCGACTAAAAATCCGTGGAATCCCGAACACGTTCCCGGCGGTTCATCCGGCGGTTCCGCAGCCGTCGTTGCCGCACGTCTTGCTCCTGCCGCGCTCGGTTCAGACACCGGCGGTTCTATCCGCCAGCCTGCTTCACACTGCGGCATCACCGGCATCAAACCCACCTACGGCACAGTTTCCCGCTTCGGCATGGTTGCCTACGCTTCCAGTTTCGACCAAGCCGGTCCGATGGCGCAAACCGCCGAAGACTGCGCGATTTTGCTCAATGCGATGGCGAGCTTCGACGAGCGCGATTCCACCAGTTTGGAACGCAGCAAAGAAGACTACACCCGCGACTTGGACAAACCGCTCAAAGGCATAAAAATCGGTCTGCCTAAAGAATATTTTGGTGAAGGCGCGGATGCCGATGTGCAGGCTGTTTTACAAAGCGTCATCGACCTTTTAAAAGCGCAAGGCGCGGAAACTATTGAAGTTTCCCTGCCGCAAACCGCCCTGTCCATCCCCGCTTACTATGTCCTCGCTTCCGCCGAAGCCAGCACCAATCTTTCCCGCTACGACGGCGTACGCTACGGCCACCGCGCCGCCCAATTCGGCAACCTAGAAGAAATGTACAGCAACACCCGCGCCGAAGGCTTCGGCAGCGAAGTCAAACGCCGCATCATGATCGGTACTTATGTGTTGTCGCACGGCTACTACGACGCCTATTACCTGAAAGCCCAAAAACTGCGCCGCCTCGTTGCCAACGATTTTCAGACGGCCTTCGCGCAATGTGATTTCATCCTCGCGCCGACTGCACCCACTGCCGCTCCGAAACTCGGCAGCGACATCCATGATCCCGTGCAGATGTACCTTTCCGACATCTACACCATCGCCGTGAATCTGGCCGGATTGCCCGCCCTGACTCTGCCCGCCGGTTTCAGCAACAGCGGACTACCCATCGGCGCGCAGTTCATCGGCAACCACTTCTCCGAAGCCAAAATTCTTGGCGCAGCGCATCAAGTACAACTGGCGAGTGATTGGCATACGAAAGCACCTGTGTGAAGTTTTCAGGTAGCCTTTGAGGTCGTCTGAAAGGCTACCTGAAAATAGTAGAATTCGTAGCATTATTTTTTGAATCATCTTTTTCAGGTAGCCTGAAGTAATGCACCAACCCCAAATCCCGAAAAACTACGACAAATTACGCAAAAAATATGAAGGTCTGGGTGGTAGGCCCAATCAGGAGCAAGACCAATTCGGCTACAAGCTGTTTACCGAAACCCATATTTTTTACAATTCAGACGAAATCCTAAAATATAGCCGCGAGCTACCCAAGGATTTCCCCACAGAGGAAGCTGAAGAATATGTCGACCACCAAAAGCAAAACGAATACGATTTAGGCTATATTACCAATTCCTCGCAAATCCTCGTATTCGGTGTTGATGGCAGCAATTGCTCGTTCTGCATGGATTTCTCAGAAAATAAAGAAATGCCTCGTGTGATTTATTGGGATGACGGCGAGCTGACATGGCGTGTTATTGCTAATTCATTAGAAGATTTTTTTAGCTTATTTAATTGGGCATAGTTTTGGATCTACCTCAGATTAATTCCCAAACCAGTACAGTCAATTTGCAAGGGACCCTATGAACCCCATTCAAGACTTTGATAACTGCTATCTCCCTGAAGAAATTGAAATTCTTTTCACGGCTGCTGATAGCAATATTGTTGAGTCAGTACACCCGCGCATTAAAACGCGCTATGTTTGTCAAGATGGATTGGCATACATCAACTGTAACACTGGGGAGTGTGTTAACAATTTGTGTGACATTAACTGGGTCGGCACAGAAGCTGAAGTTGTAGCAAAATTGCAGGAATTTGAGATTGGACATAACTACCGTTTACGCGTTCGTCGTCGCAAACCCGCTGCTGCAGAATCATTCCCACACACCGAACCTGAAAGGCTGCCCGAAATCTTCCGCCACAGTTTCATGTTAGTGGATATTCTCGAACGAAATGTTGCTCACTCCGAACTAGACCACATCGTCGCCGAATACCTTCGCCCTGTGACCTACACCGACACACGGGGTTGGACGTGGACAATGGATAAAAAATACGGTGGTGGGCATTTTTCCACTACCGTTCAATGGCAGGGCGAAGAGCTCAACCTAAGCCTCCATACCGACGGTAACACACTTTCCGAACACGACTCTGCCTTGCAGGACTGCCACTCCTTCTTTGCCGACTACGAACAACACATAGACAGTCTGAAAGAATACATCGCCCAAGAAATGCTCAGTACTGCACACGAACTAGAACTGCAACAGGACGAACCGCCTGCCGAGCCAATAACTGCTACCGAGCTTAAACACCGCGTATCGATATTCTCCCTGAACTTTTATGGCAATGGTAAATTCCGCGCTACACTTAGCGACGACGGCATTTTTTGGCATCATATTATTGATGTGGACGGTAACTTAGACGGTAGTTATGATGAAGTGGAATTAGACGGCTAAACGACATTTTTGGTTGTATTCAACCACACTATTACATTTGGATGGTATGGTTAAATAGCGGTCATCAACAATGCTTAGTTATAATTGATGAAATCCAAAGTAGAGAAATGGTATGAATTTGAAACTCATAAAAACCCAACGGCAACATTAAGAAACCGTCTAATTTCTAGCAGTCTGAAACTAACAAAATTACTAAAATAATGGAATATTACGATTACTTTTCCCCAAAATTTTGGCAATTCTTATGGGGTTTATGGCAGACAACGGGGCTGGAAATATCTACAAGCATTGTGTTATTTCTGCTGTACTGGCTCATCCTTTCTGTACTTGTTACGTACATTTTGTGGCGTAAACGTCCAAAAACGCCGCATTTTTGGCGAAAACATTTGTTACTCAATAGCATTATCTGTCTACCTTTGAGTTTGTTTATCAACCTTGGTTACACAGTCATGCGTTTTATTATGCCGGCTCGCAATCAAGCGGCATATTACGGACAGTTGACGTTGCATCCTCTGGAACAAACATTTGTTACATTATTTAATGTTATTTATTCTTACGAATGGCTGTTCCTCGTATCTGCTGTGGCTGCTGTGAATGTATTACTACTGGCTATTTGGCGTAAAAAGCTTTTTAAACAATCATCGCCATCCTGAATGCAAGCAGGTTTCTATGTATTAAGGAAACTTAAACTATGACTTGGGAAACAGTAATCGGCTTAAGAATTTACGTCCAGTTCAACCCCCAATCCAAAATCTTCAGCGGCACACCGACCGAATTTGGTACGGAATCTGATGTGTATACCTGCGTAGAGGGAAAGGTATAATGCCGGAGCAGTTTGTTTTTCCAGATTTCAAAACCGTATATAAGGATGCGCCGAAATTTCAAATCCAGCATTTGAAATTCTCCTTACGCAGGTTGTTTACACGGCGACAAGTCAAAGATTTTGAAAACTTTGTCAACGCCTCCGCGCCACGCCGTACCTTTTTTCAAAGGCGGCCGCAAGATGCCTATCCGTTAATACATGCCTTTGTCGACCAACGTTTCAACAGACGGCGCAGGCTGCAAGTTATGAAAGAAGACCTGCTGGCAGCCGAAAAACTATTCGGACAGGAAACGCTCGCCAATATGACGACACGCAAATTCCATGTCGTTCTGGCGCATCTTTCAGACGACCTGACTTTATGGCTGAACCGAAACGATAATTGCGTGGATGAAGGAATGTGGTCGCTATCCTTGCGCGACAGTGAAGGAAAACGTCTCTACATGGCAACTTTCGCCTTAGTTGACAGCAAATTGCTGGCCGCCTCTATCCAAGGCCCTGCGGGGGAAGAAGCTAAAGACCTTGTACGCAGCCTGACCAAACAACTCCACGGTCTGCGCCCGCAGCAGCTGATGGTAACCGCCCTGCAATATTTTTCGACATCGCTCAATTTGGGCGGCGTTATCGGCATTGCCCAAGAGCATCAGGTCAAACTGCGCTGGCGGCTGAAGAAACGGGTCAAAATGAATTACGACCTGTTTTGGCAGGAGAACGGCGCAACGCTCGAAAGCGACGGCTACTGGCATCTGCCGCAAATCCCGCCGCGAAAAGACTTGGCGGAAATCGAAAGCAAAAAGCGTTCGATGTACCGCAAACGTTACCAAATGCTGGATAACATGGCGGTCGAGATGCAGGCTTGCTTTCAGAAGACTTGACTCTACGTTTTCAGACGACCTTTGCCATTTGAAAAACAAACAGGTCGTCTGAAAACGGCTGACCACTTTATATTATTGACATCAAAAGAAAGAACCTCTTATGACTTGGGAAACAGTAATCGGCTTGGAAATCCACGTCCAATTAAACACCCAATCCAAAATCTTCAGCGGCGCATCGACCGCATTCGGTGCGGAACCCAATGCGCACGCCAGCGTGGTGGAATGCGCGCTGCCGGGCGTGCTGCCGGTAATGAACCGAGAAGTCGTTGAAAAAGCCATCAAATTAGGCTTGGCTTTGGATGCGAAAATCAACCAGAAAAACGTGTTCGACCGCAAAAACTACTTCTATCCCGACTTACCCAAAGGCTATCAAATCAGCCAGTTAGATTTGCCGATTGTCGAACACGGCAAGCTGGAAATCGTGGTCGGCGACGATGTAAAAACCATCAATGTAACCCGCGCGCACATGGAAGAAGATGCGGGGAAATCCGTGCACGAGGGCTTGAACGGTGCAACCGGTATCGACTTGAACCGTGCTGGCACGCCGCTGTTGGAAGTGGTATCCGAACCCGAAATGCGCTCTGCCGCCGAAGCCGTTGCCTACGCCAAAGCCCTACACAGCTTGGTAACATGGCTGGACATCTGCGACGGCAATATGGCGGAAGGCTCGTTCCGCGTCGATGCCAACGTATCCGTGCGTCCGAAAGGTCAAGCGGAATTCGGCACGCGCCGTGAGATTAAAAACCTTAATTCCTTCCGCTTCTTGGAGCAGGCGATTAATTACGAAGTGGAAGCGCAAATCGAGATTTTGGAAGACGGCGGCAAAGTACAGCAGGCAACCATGTTGTTTGACCCGGAAAAAGGCGAAACCCGCGTGATGCGTTTGAAAGAAGACGCGCACGACTACCGTTACTTCCCCGACCCTGATTTGCTGCCCGTCATCATTTCAGACGACCGGTTGCAAAAAGCCAAAGAAGAAATGCCAGAGCTGCCGAAAGAAATGGCGGCGCGTTTCGTGGCGGATTACGGCGTATCCGACTACGACGCGCGCCTGCTCACCGCCGGCCACGTGCAGGCTGCCTATTTTGAAGAAGCCGCCAAAGCCAGCGGACAAGGCAAGCTGACTGCCAACTGGATGAACGGCGAACTCGCCGCCACGCTGAACAAAGAAGGCATGGAACTTGCCGACAGCCCGATTACCGCCCCGCGCCTCGCCGCGCTGGTGGGCAAAATCGCCGACGGCACTCTAAGCAGCAAGTTAGCGAAAAAAGCCTTCGAAGCCATGTGGGCCGAACCCGAAGCCTCCATTGCCGAAATCATCGAAAAACACGGCTTGCAGCAGATGACCGATACCGGCGCGATTGAAGCCATGGTGGACGAAGTGCTGGCAAACAATGCCAAAGCTGTGGAGCAGTTCAAATCCGGCAACGAAAAAGCCCTGAATGCGATTGTGGGACAAGTGATGAAGGCCAGCAAAGGTAAAGCGAATCCCGCACAGGTGCAGGAACTGATTAAAGCCAAACTGGCTTAAGTAGTGTGCCGCCTGAAAACGGCAATAAAGCTGGTTCAGGCGGCTTGATAACCGTGACGAGAAATCCCTATGACTATTCCGAAAAGCCTCAAACATCCCCGGTTTGGTATATTTAAATGGGAATCAGATTGGGAAGCCTATACGGGAAACATACCATGGGGCAGACGCAAAATCACAGCAATAATTTATCGTGATGCCTTTGACCATTCAGATGTAGAACATATATGGCAAATACTGGAAGATATTGTGTCCCATGTTGAAAGCTGGGATATTGCAATTCATAAAGCATTGAAAGAGCATTTTTATACGAAGGCACAAAACTGGTTTGCACCACACGATGATTACGACGAAACTGATTTTGGCAGTCTGATTACTGACATGGCGGAGTACGTTGGCAAAGAAACTGCCGAGCGACTGGTTTTATCAGGAAAAATAGACGAAGACGGCTTTTACCGTCTGATGAAATTGGACAGTATTTCCTTGTCGGAGCAGGGTCTTTTAGATTTTCACTTTGATGATGATGGTTGGATTTTTGACGGGCACAGCATCACACTGACCGCTTCAATCGAACAGGATATTTTGGACGGCAGCCTTGCGGGATAGCCTTGTCCATCCTGAAAGCACAGCAATCTCCACCACGTTTCCCTTCAAACAAAAAGCCCATGTTTATTCTCCAAACCGTCTCTGTACAATGGACAAAACGCAGCCGCTCTGCGCCATTTGCCACCATACGCAACCGCCTGCCTCGTTTACTGCCCTTGCCTGATACTGTTTTAGAGTGTGAATATGGTTGCCACAGTCAACATTATCAGGAATCTCATTCCGACAATGGTTCGGTCACTTTTTTAGTCTATGAACCCAAGTTCAGCATAATGCAAACCCTACCCGCAGAGTTGGATAACGGTTTCGGATTGATTCAGCAGGACAACCGCCTTACTGTTTACTTCACCGATCAACGCGGTGAAAGAAAACCTCGCAGACGCTTTTTTGTTTTAGCCGACGGGCAAACCGCGCAGCTTCGCACCAATGGGCGCGGCTGTGGATTTGATGATACCTATTACACTCAGCATACCTACAATCTTGCCTATGCCAAGCATATCCCACGCGAAATTTTTACCCAGCGTCGATTCGATTACTGCGTATCTCTGGAAAACCGACTATTCTAGTGCTTGCAACATCCTGTAATCACGTTGAATCTGCTTTCTAAGCTCCATTTTAATCTGAGTTACACAAGGATAAAACATGACAGAACAAGAATACCGCGAGACCTTCTCCGAAGACGAATCCGTCGGTTGGGACGCCATCGATGCCGAACTTGAAAAACTCTACGGCGACACCGAACCTCGTCACTACGGCAGCATCATCAAATACTGGATGGGCGGGGAAGATCCGCTGGACGGCACGAGCATCTACGATTGCGAAGAACAAACACCACACCGCCACATCATCTCCTACGGCATGAGCGAGCTTTACTTTTCTCCGGAAAGTGCTGATACCGAATTCAGTAAGTGGGGCTTCGAATTTACCTTCCGTATTACACCTTGCAAACTTGACCCCGATTCTGAATATGGCACGCCACACGAACCATTTTGGGCTATCAACCTGATGAATAACCTTGGCCGTTATGTTTTTGAAAGTAAAAAATGGTTCGAACCCTACCACTTTATCCCTGCCAACAGTCCCATTCGAAGCGATACTGAAACTGCTCTGGTCGGTATTGCTTTTGTCCCTGACCCCAAACTGCCTGCTATTGACACACCGAATGGCAAAGTTGATTTTCTGCAGATGGTTGGTCTGACCCAATCCGAGCTGGATTGGCTGTGGCAAGATCCTTCAACCGCCCGCTGCCAAGAGCTGATCGACAAAATGCGTGTTGACAATCCCCTTCTGATAACAGATTTGGCACGTACACACAGTTATGTATAGTCACACGGTTTGATTAATCTAACGCCCGTTGAAACAGAAAATACAACAGGCTCATCTTCGGAAAATTTTATGAAAATTGCCAAAATAATGGCTTTGTGGGCGGCTTTGTTTGGAAGAGCATGGGCGGCTGAATTGAACGAGGATGATGCGGGTGACTGTACCGCTGAACAAAGAACAGCAACCGATGAACCTGAAAATCATTTATCTGTTTTAAGTCAGTCTTGCCAGACCGGCTGAAAGCAAGGCATATAATTCTATTAAAGCTTGGTTTTCAGACGACCTTCAAGCCATTACAAATTAAGGTGTAAGATGAAAATAATATTATCTGCAGTGCTATTGCTGGCAACGGCTTCTTCGTTTTCAAAGAATCACGACAATCAGCCTCAGCCTTTTACTCCTCAAGCAGTGCAGGATGTATTGCATTGCAAGGTGTCATCGTTGGATTTTTCGTTTTGGATTCCGGAAAATTTCACTGGTTATCTTGATCCAAATGAACGTGCCGGAGAAAATGTAGGACGTTTTGTCAATGAAATCGATAATATTACTTACCGTTACCGCTTGCCGTTTAAGGTGCATCTTGCCAATCCCTTAGATGGAAAAGAAGTAGAAGGTCAGTATGTCGCTATTCGCAACAATGCTGTCTATTTGGAAATTGATTGGGCACGATATCCCAAATTGCATTCACTATACCGTCAGAAATATCAGGAAGACCTTTATGAGCTGACGCAACAGCTAAAGGGACAAAATAGCACATCCAAAACGACACCTAAAAAACTGGATACATTGGGCTATAGTGTGCCTGCTGTCGAAAAATCGATAACAGACCCCAATAAAAAATTGAAGGTATGGAAATATTTTGGCTTTCCTGCTGTATTTAAAGCAGATGTAATAAGGGGTGATTCAGATAAGGGCTATATCGGCTGCCGTTATCCGTTGTAGACTGTCTTCCGCAAACGGAGGTCGTCTGAAAGCTGATTTTTCAGACGACCTTTTAACTTAATCTATTCAAACCACACCAAGCTATGACCCATACCATTACCCTACCCGACCAAACCACCTTTACCGCCAACGACGGCGAAACCGTTTTAGCCGCTGGCGCCCGTCAAAACCTCAATCTGCCCCATTCATGCAAAAGCGGTGCCTGCGGGCAATGCAAAGCCGAACTGGTGAGCGGCGATATTCAAATTGGCGAACACTCGGAACAGGCCTTATCCGAAGCAGAAAAAGCCCAAGGCAAGATTTTGATGTGCTGCACTACCGCGCAAAGCGACATCAGCATCAACATCCCCGGCTACAACGCCAACGCGCTACCCGTCCGCACCCTGCCCGCCCGTATTGAAAGCATGGTTTTCAAACACGATGTCGCCCTCCTGAAACTTGCCCTGCCCAAAGCCCCGCCGTTTGCTTTCTATGCCGGGCAATACATTGATTTATTGCTGCCGGGCAACGTCAGCCGTAGCTACTCCATCGCTAATTCGCCCGACCAAGAAGGCATTTTGGAACTGCACATCCGCAGGCGCGAAAATGGCGTCTGCTCGGAAATGATTTTCGGCAGCGAACCCAAAGTCAAAGAAAAAGGCATCGTCCGCATCAAAGGCCCGCTCGGTTCGTTTACCTTGCAGGAAGACAGCGGCAAACCCATCATCCTTTTGGCAACCGGTACAGGCTATGCCCCCATCCGTAGCATCCTGTTCGACCTTATCCGCCAAGACAGCAGCCGCGCCGTCCATTTCTACTGGGGCGCGCGTCACCAAGATGATTTGTACGCACTCGAAGAAGCGCAAGAGCTGACAGGTCGTCTGAAAAACGCCCGCTTCCCCCCCGTCCTTTCAAAGGCCGATGAGGGTTGGCAAGGCGAAAAAGGATACGTCCAAACTGCTGCCGCAAAAGATTATCCCGACTTGAGCGGTTACGAAGTTTATGCCTGCGGTTCCGTCGCCATGACCGAAAGCGCGAAATCCGTGTTGACCGCACAATGCAACCTGCCTGAGACAACCTTCTATTCGGATGCGTTTTCGCCTGCGCAGTAGAAATATAGTGGATTAAATTTAAATCAGGACAAGGCGCCGAAGCCGCAGACAGTACAGATAGTACGGCAAGGCGAGGTAACGCCGTACTGGTTTAAAGTTAATCCACTATAATGGCGCAAATCTAATCCTGCCGCAACCGCAAAAGGCTTGGGAACTGAGTTGTCTTAAAAAATAATGTGCCGATGTCGTCGAACAAGTTTTCAGACGACCTCGGCACATTATTTTGTAAAAGGTCGTCTGAAAACGAATTTAGTGGGATTACTCAGGTTTTCAGACGACCTTCGGATTTGGGCGAACCTTATTCCGCTACCGTTTTGCGAATAAGCTTCTCAGCATTGGCGAGCGTGTTTTCCACTTCGGCAAACTCGATTTTGCTGCCCGACACCAGCGCGCGCGTGTCGTTGAACACGACTTGGACTGCGCCGTCGGTTTCGGTAACGAGGACGCGCAACGGCAGTTGCAGGGCGAAGGCAGGGTCTTTTTGCATCAGCGGCGTGCCGGCCTTGGGCGTACCGAAGACGATGACTTTGGCGGGCTGCATATCCAAACCGCTTTGACGCGCGGCGGCTTGGTGGTCGATGACGGCGAACACGGTCATGCCTTTTTCTTTAACGGCGGTTTCCAAACGGCGGACGGTATCGTCGAAACTGTATTTGCTGATGGCGGTATGGGTTTGATTCATGGCGGAACTTTGTCGGGAATCGGGTTGTCGGGCGGCATCGCCACCGTGTGAGGCGCAGGCGGTCAGGGCGGCGAGGATGGCGGCTGCGGCGAAGGTGCGTATCGGTTTCATATTTTTCCTTGGATAAAAGGTCGTCTGAAACGTTTCAGACGACCTTGTTACTGGTTATTTCAAACCTTTTTTCACCAAGTCTTCGTAACCGCCGTGGTTGGTTACGTTGGTGTAGCCTGCTTTTTTCAACTCGGTAAGCGCGGCTTCGGCACGGCGGCCGCTGCGGCAGTAGAGGTTGACGGGCGCGTTTTTGTCGGGGCTGACGCTTTTGATGCGTTCGACGATTTGGTCGTGCGGGATGTTGACCGCGCCTTGCAGGTGGCCGGATTTGAATTCTTCTTCGGAACGTACGTCAATCCATACGCCTTTTGCTTTGGCAGGTTGCGCGCTAGCGGCTTTGGCGGCGGGCGCGGCATAGGATACGGCGGCAGGCAGGACGAGTGCGGCGGCAGTCAGCGCGGCAGTCAGCAATTTTTTCATGGTCGTTTCTCCAAACGGTTGAACAAAAATATCAATCTAAACGGTTCGGCGGCAAAAAGCAATGCCCGTCAGCAGAAGGGTCGTCTGAAACGGGAGTTGTTTTCAGACGACCCTTTGAGACAAAATCAACGCTGTGCGTCAACCGCTTCCAGAGCGCGCAGGGCATAAGTGTAGGCTGCGCCTGCGTTCAGGGAGATAGCGGTCGCCAGCGCGCCGGCGATTTCGCTTTCAGTCGCGCCCGCCTTGGCGGCTGCGGCGGCGTGTACGCTGATGCAGCTTTCGCAACGGGTAGTGATGGCGACGGCGAGGGCAATCAGCTCGCGGGTTTTCGCATCCAATGCTTCGGCTGCGGCGGCTTGTTCCAGCGCGCCGTAGGCTTGCAGCATTTTCGGGTGGTTTTTACCCAGCTCGCCGAATGATTTTTTAACGTGTGCGGTGTGTTCGGGCCAATTTTGAAACATTTTGATTTCCTTTCCAATGTGTTTGAAATGAAGGATGTTGCTCTTTCATGGCAGATTTCAATTTATAGTGGATTAACTTTAAACCAGTACGGCGTTACCTCTCCTTACCGTACTACCTGTACTGTCTGCGGCTTCGTCGCCTTGTCCTGATTTATGTTAATTCCACTATAATCCGCCATCTTTACATCCGATGAATGGCATTATTGCAATAATTTGACTATTATAATCGTCAAATCATCTCATTCACTTGCAAAAAACACTTATGGACACTTTGGACAAACTCATCGAACTGGCGCAAATCACCGGCAGTGTGGACATACAATGCCTGTTCCGCGACAAATGGTACGCCCCACACGAACGCAGGCGCGCGCACGGCATCGCACACCTCGTCGTCGCCGGAGAAAGCTACATCAAAATTGAAGGCGAACCCGAAGCACGTCTCTTGCAAACCGGCGACCTTATCTTTTTCCCGCGCAGCGCGGAACACATTATCAGCAGTGAAGCAGACTGCAACAACTGCGGCGATACCATTCATATCGGCAACGACGGCGCGTTTACCATCGAATCTTCAGGTAGCGGCGGCGAAAAAGGGCTGGATTTGTTCTGCGCCCGTTTCGAATACGACGAACACGCTGACATCATGCACGACCTGCCCGAAACCGTCCTCATCAAGATGGACCATCCCTCGCTGCAATGCCTTATCTCCATGTTGCAATACGAAAGCGCACACACGCTTTCCGGCTCGCGCGCCATCATCAACGCCCTCTCCTCCGTCCTCCTCGTCCTCATCGTCCGCGCCCATCTTGAACAAGGCGGAGAAGCGCCTTTGGGCGGCATACTCAACGGCCTGCGCGACAAACGTCTGCGCCAGCTCATCCAAACCGTCGTCAGCCGCCCAGAAGACGAATGGAACATCGAAAAAATGACCGCGCTTGCCAACCTTTCCCGCGCCCAACTCATGCGCCTGTTCAAACAGCAAACCGGCATCAGCCCCCACGCCTTCGTCAACCTCATCCGCCTACGCCAAGCCGCCGTATTGCTGCGGCAAACCGCCGATTCGGTCTTGTCTGTCGCGCTGAGCGTCGGCTTCCAGTCCGAAACCCACTTCGGCAAAGCGTTTAAAAAACAATACGGGATTTCGCCGGGGCAGTATCGGAAAAATGAAACGGCAAATGAAGATACCAGCCGGCTGCTTGAAGGCATTTGAACCCGAAAGGTCGTCTGAAAACAGCTAAGTCAAAAGCGTCATAAACTTTTGATTTATCGTTCAGCCATTGGGATACTGCGGGAAAGCCTGTTTGGATACACTGTTTATTTGCCTATATAATCCATTTTTCCCTTTTCAGACGACCTCTTATGCTCAGCTACCGCCACGCCTTCCATGCCGGCAACCATGCCGATATGATCAAGCATTTCATTCTTTTCCTGACGCTTGATTACTTCAATCAAAAAGATAAGCCCTATTGGTATATCGATACCCACAGCGGCGCGGGTTTATATGACTTGAGCGGCAGCGAAGCGCAAAAAGTCGGCGAATACAAACAAGGCATCCGGTTGCTCCAAGAGGCGGAACTTCTGCCGCCCGAGCTGTCCGCCTTCATCGCCCGCCTGAATACCATACTCCCACAAGAGCAACGCTATTGCGGTTCGCCGTGGCTTGCCCAAGCCCTGACGCGCGACAGCGACAAACTGCGTTTGTTTGAGCTGCACCCTGCCGATTTCCAACATCTGAAAAACAATATGGAAGAAGCGCGCTTGGGCAGGCGCGGACAAATAATGCAGGCAGACGGTTTTCGCGGTCTGATTTCGCTGTTGCCCCCGCCGCCGCGCCGCGCTGTTGTCCTGATAGACCCTCCGTATGAAGAAAAAAAAGACTATCAGCGCGTTGTCCAAACCTTAAAAGACGCGCTCAAACGCTTTGAGCAGGGTTGTTATATGGTTTGGTATCCCTGCTTGAGCCGAGAAGAAAGCCGCAAGCTGCCCGAGCAACTGCAAAAGCTGATGCCCGACAGCTACCTGCACGCCGAGCTGCACGTCCACACCCCGCGTCCGGACGGATTCGGGATGCACGGCAGCGGCATGTTTATCATCAACCCGCCCTACCTGCTGCCGGAACTGCTGAAAAACAACCTTCCCGCGTTGACCGACATACTGGCACAAGACAACGGTGCGCGCTTCGTCTTAAACAGTTGCATAAAATAATCGATATTATCCCGTCGAACCAAGACACCGGCGGGAAATCCTGTGGCATGGGCTTCCGATTTAAACTACAATTCACTACATTGTTTTCACGCTTTCAAATCATGACGATCAGACATCCCGCTTCATTGCTTTTGGCTTCCCTTTGCACGCTTTTTCTATGCTCCTGCGAACGTTCGGTTCAAGATACGGTACAAGAAACCTTCGGCGAAGAATTGCGCGGCCATTTCATCAGCAGCGCGACAGCCATCTGCGTGGAAAAAGCGCCGAAAAGCAGCGCGATACCGTCTGATACCATACAGCAAATCTGTTCGTGCGCTTCGGAAAAAACCGCAGACCAGATATCCATCGACGATATGTCGAAACTGATCGGCGGCGAAGTCGGCGGTGAGCTGAAAACCAAAATCAAGCAAAGCGCGGTCGAATGCGCCAAAGAAATGATAGGTACCGCCTCCGCCCCTTCAAGCAAAAAATAAATACCGACCTCGTCTGAAAACCATTTTCAGACGACCTTTTCTTTTTTATAGCCAGAAACCGAGTCCGATATGAAAACATTAGCGCAATTCCTACCGCAGCATTTACAGCAAAACAACATTCCTGCCGAATTGGGCAGCGTCCTCGAATCCATTGTCGCCGCCTGCTCCGACATCAGCGGCAAAGTCCGCTTGGGCGCACTCGCCGGCGTGTTGGGCATGGCGGGTACGGGCAATATTCAGGGCGAAGATCAGAAAAAGCTGGATGTGATTGCCAACGATATCCTGATTGATGTCTTGAAAAACAACGCCCATGTCGCCGGTTTGGCAAGCGAGGAAGAGGATACTTTTGTAGCAGCCAACGAAAACGGCGGCTATCTCGTCCTGTTCGACCCTCTGGACGGCTCGTCCAATATCGACGTCAATATTTCCGTCGGTACGATTTTTTCCGTACTCGCCAAGCCCGAAGGTCGTCTGAATACCGAATCCTTCCTGCAAAAAGGCCGTGACCAAGTGGCGGCAGGTTATGTTTTGTACGGTCCGCAAACCCAATTGGTGTTCACTTTGAAACACGGCGTTTTCGTGTTTACGCTCAACGAAAACAACGAATTCGTCCTGACCAAAGAAAATCCGCAAGTTCCGGCATCGACCAAAGAGTTTGCCATCAATATGTCCAACACCCGCCACTGGCAAGCCCCTATGCAGCAATATATTAACGAGCTGCTGGCAGGCGATACGGGCGTTCGCGGTAAAAATTACAATATGCGCTGGGTGGCGAGCATGGTCGCAGAAATCCACCGCATCCTGATGCGCGGCGGCGTATTCATGTATCCTCAAGACAAACGCGATCCGTCCAAACCCGGCAAGCTGCGCCTGATGTACGAAGCCAACCCGATGAGCCTGATTTTGGAACAGGCAGGCGCGGCGGCAAGCAATGCTTTGGAAAACATGCTCGACATCGTCCCCACGGGTCTGCACCAACGCGTAGCCGTCGTCATGGGCAGCCGTGAGGAAGTTGAATATGTCGGCAAGCTGCATCAAAAATAAGATGTTGAGTTTGTAGGCTATCCTGCCATAAAAAGGTCGTCTGAAAATCCGTTTCAGCATTCTCTATGAACGTTGAAACAGGTTTTCAGACGACCTTTTGTGTATTTAGTATTCGGGCATTTACAAGGCCTGCTGTTCGGCAAGCCTTGACTCATCTGCGGGTCGTTATGACCTTTCACCCAAAATCATCGAGCCTATGCCCGCATCGGTGAAGATTTCCAGCAAAAGCGCGTTGGGCAGGCGGCCGTCGATGATGTGGGTGGCTTTGACGCCGTTGCTTGCCGCTTCGACGGCGGAGCTGATTTTGGGCAACATACCGCCGTAGAGCGTGCCGTCTGCGATTAATTCGCCGATACGGCTTGGTGTGAGGTTGGTCAGCAGGTTGCCTTCTTTGTCCATCACGCCGGCGATATTGGTCATCATCAGCAACTTTTCCGCGTTCAACTCTTCCGCCAGTTTGCCTGCGACCAAATCCGCGTTGATGTTGAAGGCTTCGCCTTTTGCGCCGACGCCGATGGGCGCGACGACGGGGATGCAGCCGCGTTCGATCAATCCTTCAATCAGGCGCACGTCTATGCTTTCGACCGTGCCGACTTGTCCGATGTCCACGCCTGCCCGTTCGGGCGTATCGACCAGCAGTTTTTTCGCTTTGATGAAGTGGTTGTCGCGTCCGGTCACACCGACCGCGCGTCCGCCCTGCAAATTAATCAGCGAGACGATTTCTTTATTCACATGGCCGCCCAACACCATTTCCACGATGTCCATCGTTTCGCCGTCGGTCACGCGCATACCTTGCACGAATTCGCCTTTTTTACCGATTTTTTCCAACATTTCATTAATTTGCGGGCCGCCGCCGTGAACGATGACGGGATGGATGCCCACCAGTTTGAGCAAAACGACATCGCGGGCAAAACCTTCTTTCAAAGCAGGCTCGGTCATGGCGTTGCCGCCGTATTTGATGACGATGACGGAGCCGGAAAAACGGCGGATATACGGCAGGGCTTCGGCTAAAATGCGCGCTTTGTCGGCTGCGGAAATGGGGTGGGATTCGCTCATAATCGTGTCTCATTATTAACAATTTAATCATTATAGCGGATTACCTTTGAATCAGTAAAAATCAGCTTCGCAACTGTTTGCTGCCTCGCCGTCTTGTCCTGATTTAAAGTGAATCTGCCCTATCTTAACGTCAAAGGTCGTCTGAAACAACATTCCCCGCCCCTTATCGGTTGAGGACGCGCCCGTCGGAATGGTAGAATCAACGGATTCGGGCATATCGGTTTGCCGTCGCCGACGGATGCGGTATTGCCCACACATTTTCTCAAACAACGGTTATCCGGTTCGCCTGATATACCGAGGACTTTCCCATGATTAAAATCAGCACTCAATTTGACGCCGGCTCCGTCATCGTCAAAGACCTGACCGACCCTGCCAATATCCGCCTCGCCCTGCGTCCGGACAACGCTTCCGATTTCGCCCAATGGTTTTACTTCCGCCTGCAAGGTGCGGCCTACCAGAATTGCGTGATGCACTTTGAAAACGCGGCGGATTCGGCTTATCCGCAAGGCTGGGAAGATTATCAGGCGTGCGCCTCTTACGACCGTCAAAATTGGTTCCGCGTCCCGACCGAATACGAAAACGGCGTGCTGACCATCAACCATACGCCGCTCTCCAACAGCGTTTACTACGCCTATTTCGAGCCCTACTCCCACGAGCAGCATTTAAACCTCTTGGGCGACGCGCAAGGCAGCGGGCTTTGCCGCATCGACGACTTGGGCAGCACCGTACAAGGCCGCGACATCAACCTGCTGACCATCGGCAACCAAGTTGAAAGCGACATGAAAATCTGGATTATCGCGCGTCAGCATCCGGGCGAAACGATGGCGGAATGGTTTATCGAAGGCCTGCTCGGCCGCCTGCTTGATCCGCAAGACCCGACTGCACGCACCCTGCTCGACCGCGCCACGTTCTACATCGTGCCGAACATGAACCCCGACGGCTCGGTATTGGGCAACCTGCGCACCAATGCCGCCGGCGCAAACCTCAACCGCGAATGGGAAAACCCGACACTGGAAAAAAGCCCGGAAGTCTTCCTCGTGCGCGAAAAAATGCTGGAAACCGGCGTGGATTTGTTCTTAGACATTCACGGCGACGAAGCATTGCCGTTTGTCTTTGTCGCCGGTACGGAAGGCGTGCCGAACTACAATCCGCGCATTGCCGCGCTGGAAACTCAGTTCAAAACCGCTCTGCTCTCCGCCAGTCCCGACTTCCAAGACGAATACGGCTATGAAAAAGACGCGCCCGGTCAGGCTAACATGACGCTCGCGACCAACTGGGTGGGTAATCATTTCGACTGCCTCGCCTATACGCTCGAAATGCCGTTTAAAGACAACGCCAACTTGCCCGACGACGACTTCGGTTGGAACGGCCAACGCTCCCTGCGTTTGGGCGAAGCCATGTTGTCTGCCGTCTTGAACGTTGTCGATGATTTACGATAATTATTTTTCTCTATCACACAAAAGGTCGTCTGAAAATCCCAATCGGCATTTTCAGACGACCTTTGTCGGGCTAAAACACATAAACCGCCCTTCCCATAAGGAACACACATCATGATGATACATCCGAAGTTCAATCCTGTTGCAATCAGTATTGACCCTATCGCCATCCGCTGGTATGCCCTCAGCTATATCGTCGGCTTTATGCTCTTCCTATGGCTGGGCCGCCGCCGCATCAAACAAGGCAACACCGCCTTTACCAAAGAAATGCTCGACGACTTCCTGACCTGGGGCGTATTGGGCGTCATTCTCGGCGGACGGCTCGGCTATATCCTGTTTTACAAATTCTCGTACTACCTCGAACATCCGCTCGAAATGCTCAAAGTTTGGGAAGGCGGCATGTCATTCCACGGCGGCTTCTTGGGCGTCGTCATTGCCATGTGGCTGTTCAGCCGCAAACACAAAATCAGCACCTTGAAAACCATGGATTTCGTCGCACCGCTCGTTCCGCTGGGTTTGGCTTCCGGCCGTATCGGCAACTTTATCAACGGCGAACTCTGGGGCCGCATTACCGATATCAACGCCTTTTGGGCAATGGGCTTCCCGCAAGCGCGCGCAGAAGACCTCAACGCCGCCGTGCGCAACCCGCTTTGGGCGGAATGGATGCAGCAATACCATGTGCTGCCGCGCCACCCTTCGCAACTCTACCAATTCGCGCTTGAAGGCATCTGCCTCTTCATCGTCGTATGGATTTTCTCCAAAAAACCGCGCCCGACGGGACAAGTCGCCTCCCTCTTCCTCGGCGGCTACGGCTTCTTCCGCTTCATCGCAGAATATGCCCGCCAGCCCGACGACTATCTCGGCCTGCTCACCTTAGGCTTGTCGATGGGACAATGGTTGAGCGTGCCGATGATTGTTTTGGGCGCCATCGGCTTCGTTTGGTTCGGTAAGAAAAACCGCCTGAACTGATGCCCAAAGGTCGTTTGAAAACCCAAACGGGACGCTGTAACAAGCGTCCCGTCATCACGTCAGCCATTCTAAACGGGCGCAATTTGCGATTCATCAAACCGAATCGCAAAAAATCTTAAATCCGACTTGGTTTATCCGCCGCCCGATGGTATCGTGGCACACCTTTCCACCTTTTTTAAAGAGAGCCCAAAATGTCAGAAGAAAACAAAATCAAAGTCAACGACCTGCCCGAAGACAAAAAAGAACAGTCTGAAGAAGTCGAGCTGCCCGTAGTCAACAACGAAGAAAAACGCGGCGGCCACAGCGAAGGCGGTTGCTGCGGCGCATGCGGCGGCTGATTCCGTTTTGAAAAAAAGGTCGTCTGAAAACTGAACTGCACCCCAAAA
>NZ_KV838062.1:0-336 GCF_001838645.1 Neisseria sp. HMSC70E02
TCAACATCTGTACAGCCTGAAAACCCAATCGTCTAATCAGAAAGGAAAACCAATGACTGAAAAACAAATGCACATTCTTTCCGTCACCGCCACCCTGGCCGGCGTCGGTATGTACGTTTCTTATATCCCGCAAATCCAAAACAACCTTGCCGGCAACCCCGGCTCGCCGTTGCAACCCCTCGTCGCCGCCATCAACTGCACATTATGGTTTGCCTACGGCTTTTTGAAAGAAAAACGCGACTACCCCATCATACTGGCAAACGCCCCAGGCATTATTTTGGGTTTGATTACATTTATCACTAGTTTTTAAGGAAGTTTTCAGACGGCCTGTGCAAA
>NZ_KV838063.1:0-29052 GCF_001838645.1 Neisseria sp. HMSC70E02
TACTGTCCTATTTTGATTTTAATTGACTATACAAGTCGACAAATTCGCGTAAAGCTGCCGTTTTATCTGCCTGTTCCGTCCACACTGCCAGCAGTTCGTCGACAACATCCAATCCGGCAAATTGAAACATATTCAGCCAAACGACTAAGCAGCCTTCGTAGCGGGGCGCGGTCAGTTGCAAGTCAAACCAAGCGGCGGCGAAACGTTTTAGCCAATCGATTTCTTCTTTTGTCCAGCATTCGGGAAAATGGCAACACAACTTATCGAGCAACGTTTCATCAAGCGATCGGACATCTTCGTCGTTAACCAAAGCCTGCAAAATACGCGGCAGAAAATGTTTCATATCTAAAGCCGTCGCGGCTCCTTTGTCCAAAGGTACGCTGCCCAAATACGCCTGCAACATATCGACAGGAATCTCGCGTAACGGATATTCCAACAACGCTTGTTGGAAATCTTCGGGAGAGCAGCTGTTGCAAGTGCAGATATTCAGCGGGAAGCGCACACTGTAAGGTGCAAATAATTCGTATGCTTCTGCTATCCATTTTTCCATCTTGTTGCCTTGCCTTTGATATTGGACATGGGTGTTCAGGATTGAGGGGAAAGCCTTTCAGACGACCTCAAACCTTGCACTACTTGCTATGCGTGATTTCTTTCAGCTGACCGTTTGCTCCGATAACGGCGCGGAAATTGCCGCCCAGCGCTTTAGGTGGCTTGCCGCTGATAATCCAATGCTTCCCGTCTTTTTTCACCCGATACGGCTTTTGCGCTTGAGCGGTTTGTTCGCCGTAATGCTGCGTCACATAAATTTCGGTCAGCCGCAGGACTTGCTGCTCGGTAACAGGTTGTGCACTGCCGTCCGCACTCACCGCCAAAGAGGGATGGATGAACATAAAGGTCAGAAGCCAATGGTGGATTTTCATTTTTAGTCAGCCTTTCCTGAACGCCTCAAACCTCGCCCGCCTGCTGCACAATCTTCGCCAGTTTCAAAGTATTTTCAAGCTGTTGCAGCACGGTATCGTCGTATGCCGCGCCTTTGCCGGTTACGGCGAGCTGCAGGATACTGTCGGTGAGGCGGACGATGCGCCACATCAGTTCGCGTTCGTATTTTTTCAAACTTTCGAGGTCAGCTTCTTCGGGCAGGTCGGCGGCAAGCGTCGCGCCCAAGTCGGGCAACTGCTCAAACAAGCGCGCGACGATATGCGAATGCACCCCCGCCTGCTTTTCCGCGTGCAGCACGTCATGTTTCGCCGCTTGGAAAAACTGCTCCTGCGCCGTCAGTGCGGAACCGTAATCGCGCGTCTGCGTATGCGCCAAACGCGCCTGCTTGAGCAGCTCGCGGATTTTTTCAGACGGCGTATTCGCGCCTTCGATTTTTAATTCAGCAATAAAATCAGCGTCTTCCTGAGTAATTCGCACGCTGACTGGGATACGGTTTGTCGCATTCATATTCGTTTGATTTGGTTTGTATTCATTTGTATGCAAATATACAAGATGAAATGACAAGGCGCAATATTTGAAATGGTTTATTTTTGTAAACCCTAGGGGCTGTCGACATTTAATTTTCCAAGTGGATTTTTGTTCACAAAGCGGAAGATTCAAGGCGGAAACCGCAACAAGGTGGACACCTTGTGAGGATTTCCAACGCGGAAGATGCCGCTTTGAGGATAAAAAGACACGGAAACTATTGAATGTTGACCGCCCCTAGGACGCGCTGAAACACATTTGCAGACACATGGGGAGAACCGAACTTTTCCTTTATAATCCATCCATCTATTTTTCACTTATTTCAAGCAGGTTCACCATGTCCAAACCCACTCTCCTCCTCGTTGACGGCTCTTCTTATCTCTACCGCGCTTATCACGCGATGGCACAGTTGTCCGCGCCTGACGGTGCGCCGACGGGTGCGCTTTACGGCGTGTTGAACATGTTGCGCCGGTTGCGGGCGGATTATGTGCACGATTATTGCGCGGTGGTGTTTGATGCAAAGGGCAAGAATTTCCGCCACGAGATGTACCCCGACTACAAGGCGACGCGCCCGCCGATGCCGGACGATTTGCGCCCGCAGGCGGAAGCCTTGCCGGATTTGGTGCGGCTGATGGGCTGGCCGGTGTTGGTGATTCCGCAAGTGGAAGCGGACGATGTTATCGGCACGCTGGCAGCGATGGCCGGTAAAGCGGGTTGGAATGTGGTGGTGTCCACCGGCGATAAGGATATGGCGCAGCTGGTGAACGAGCGCGTGACGCTGGTAAACACGATGAGCGGCGAAACGCTGGACATTGAAGGCGTAAAGGAAAAATTCGGCGTGCGCCCCGACCAAATCCGCGATTATCTCGCGCTGATGGGCGACAAGGTGGACAATGTGCCGGGCGTGGAAAAATGCGGCCCGAAAACGGCGGTGAAATGGCTGGAAGCCTACGGCTCGTTGGCAGGCGTAATGGAACACGCTGCGGAAATCAAGGGCAAGGTCGGCGAAAACTTGCAAGCCGCGCTGCCCCAACTGCCGCTTTCGTATGATTTGGTGACGATTAAAACCGATGTGGACTTGCACTCGGAGCTTTCAGACGGCCTCGAAAGCCTGCGCCGCACTTCGCCGAAATGGTCGCAGCTTGCGGTCGATTTCAAACGCTGGGGCTTCCGCACTTGGCTAAAAGAAGCGGAAAGCCGTATGCACGAAGCGGCGGACGGCGATTTGTTCGGCAGCGATACGATAGGCGAACAGGCGGCGTTGGACATGGAAACGTCGTCTGAAAAAATCATAGAACATGCCCCGCCCCCCGAAAAGCTGGATTATCAAGCCGTTACCACCGAAGCGCAGTTTGCCGCTTTGTTAGACAGACTGGCGCAGGCGGAAAAAATCGGCATTGATACGGAAACCACATCCTTAGACGCGATGAACGCCTCGTTGGTCGGCATCAGCATCGCGTTCCAGGCAGGCGAAGCGGTTTATATCCCCGTAGGGCACAGCCTGACCGCCGCGCCCGAACAGCTTGATTTGCAGGACGTATTAGGTCGTCTGAAACCGCATTTGGAAAACCCCGCCCTGAAAAAAATCGGGCAAAACCTCAAATACGACCAACACGTTTTCGCCAACTACGGCATCGCCCTGAACGGCATTGCCGGCGACGCCATGCTCGCTTCCTACATCATCGAGAGCCATCTCGGACACGGCTTGGACGAATTGTCCGAACGCTGGCTGGGCTTGGAAACCATTACCTACGAATCGCTGTGCGGCAAAGGCGCGAAACAAATCGGTTTTGCCGACGTCGCCATCGAGCAGGCGACCGAATACGCCGCCCAAGACG
Source organism: Neisseria sp. HMSC70E02 (assembly GCF_001838645.1). NCBI lineage: Bacteria > Pseudomonadati > Pseudomonadota > Betaproteobacteria > Neisseriales > Neisseriaceae > Neisseria > Neisseria sp. HMSC70E02. The sequence goes on from NZ_KV838063.1 coordinate 3,303, forward strand.
CCGATTTCGCCCTGCGCCTCGAAGCGCACCTGCGCGCGCAGATGGACGCCAAACAGCTTGAAATGTATGAAAAAATGGAGCTGCCCGTCGCGCAAGTATTGTTTGAAATGGAACGCAACGGCGTGCAAATCGACCGCGCCGAACTCGCCCGCCAAAGCGCGGAACTCGGCGCCGAGCTGATGAAGCTCGAACAAGAAGCCTACGCCGCCGCAGGCCAGCCGTTCAACCTCAACTCGCCCAAACAGTTGCAAGAAATCCTGTTCGACAAAATGGGCATCCCCACCAAAGGCCTGAAAAAAACTGCCAAAGGCGGCATTTCCACCAACGAAGCCGTGCTCGAACAGCTCGCGCCCGACTACCCCCTGCCCAAAATCATCCTGCAAAACCGCAGCCTGGCGAAACTCAAATCCACCTACACCGACAAACTGCCCGAAATGATTTCCCCCAAAGACGGCCGCGTGCACACCACCTACGCCCAAGCCGTCGCCATTACCGGCCGCCTCGCCAGCAACAACCCCAATCTGCAAAACATCCCCATCCGCACCGCCGAAGGCCGCCGCGTGCGCCGCGCCTTTACCGCACCGCAAGGCAGCGTCATCGTTTCCGCCGACTACTCCCAAATCGAGCTGCGCATCATGGCGCACCTCTCCGGCGACAAAACCCTCATCGCCGCGTTCCAAAACGGCGAAGACGTACACCGCCGCACCGCCGCCGAAGTATTCGGCATCGCCCCCGAAAACGTCTCGCCCGAACAACGCCGCTACGCCAAAACCATCAACTTCGGCCTCATTTACGGCATGGGGCAATACGGCCTCGCCAAATCGCTGGGCATAGACAACCTGTCCGCCAAAACCTTCATCGACCGCTACTTCGCCCGCTACCCCGGCGTTGCCGAATACATGCAACGCACCAAAGAACAAGCCGCTGCCCAAGGCTTCGTCGAAACCCTGTTCGGCCGCCGCCTCTACCTGCCCGACATCCACAATAAAAACGCCAACGCCCGCGCCGGAGCCGAACGCGCCGCCATCAACGCCCCCATGCAGGGCACCGCCTCCGATCTGATCAAACGCGCCATGATAGACGTGTCCCGCTGGCTTTCAGACGACCTCTTGCAAAGCAAACTGATTATGCAGGTGCATGACGAACTAGTGCTGGAAGTACCCGAAGCCGAACTGGATTTAGTCAAAGAAAAACTGCCGCAGATTATGGCGAAAGTGGATGAAGGGATGCTGAAAGTACCGCTGGTGGCGGAAGTGGGCGTGGGGATGAATTGGGAAGAGGCGCATTGATTATGTAACCTTATATTTTTCAGCATTCTTTTCTTATTTTAAATAAATATATTTCATTTGTGTATTTGGATTTTAAATGAATAACAGGAAAAACATAGAGTTAGCTCGAAAACTGTCTTGGATATCGAAACGTGAAAAGAAAATAAATCCTTCTATGAAAAAAGTTTTTACAAATTTTTTCATGGAAAACTGGAAGGCAAAAATATCTACTTTGTTTACTTTATGCAGTATTGCTGTTCCCTTTAGTTACCTGAATTACATAAACTCTAATTATTTATTTTATGATGCTTTGTCGTCGTTTAAAGCATGGATAGGAGCTTTTATATTATTTTCTATAATCATTATATTGGTTTTGGTTATTCCTTTGTTTTTTTCTTCTTGGTACTTTTTTATTCTGAAATCAAAATTTAGATATATAAAAGATAAAAATATATTGGTTAGATTCAATAATCTTTTCATTATAACGCCGATTATATCGATATTTTTAATAATTACAGCATATTTTTATGATTATAGTAGTTTACAAATAACTAATATCTTCCTAATTATGGTATTAGGGCCATCAGTTTTATGTCTTTTTTATGTTTTCAGATTGATACTTTTTCCTAAATATCCAATAGAATGTTCAATAGAAGAAAAAACTGTTTGTGGGATACTAAAATCTAATGTTTTCAAATCTGCTTGTATTATTGCCTTATCTCTTTTAATATTTAACTCTCTATTTATAATATTTTATTTTATATTAATTTTATCAGTATTGCCTAAGGATTTTCCTGAGTGGCTAACGATTTTCATAGACTGGGATAATTTTCTTAGACTTTTAAACCAGTTATTAAATTCTACAATACTAATTCTTATCTATATCGCTTCAGGTCTTAGACATAATTTTTTAATAAAAAATAATAAAAAATTAAATTCTATGCATTACTTAAAGGAAAGTATTATGATTATTCTATCAGCTTTTCTTATTTTATTAATTGTAATTAAATTGATGCCTGAATATCCTAATTTTATCTTTAATCCTATGCGTGCCCTTGGATATATTGAAGATAAGAGAGATGCAAGATGGTATTCTATCGATAATCGATTTATAGAATGGAATAACTTTCAAGCATTATTCTTAGATAAGAAAATAATCTATACACAAGAACAGGTATGCTATAAAAAAGATTTTGATTTATCTAAATTATCTAAAAAAGAAAAAATTCCATTTCATTTGTACGGGTATATGGCTTGGAATACTGGGAATACTAGGATCTTCTGTCCTGTCTCAATTTCAATAGGAAAAGATGTAGGTAGTAAATGTTGGCACATACCTAGCCAATATATAAATTTGATACCTAAAGGATAGCCGTCCGTTGGTTGGATACTTGTATCCGACAAAATCCGCTGCCATCCCAAAAGCCGTCGGATTCGAGAATCCGACCTACTGAAACTGAGCATTAGTGTGTAGCGTGTGTGCGGTACGCACGCATGCGGTGTTTGAAACTCAAAACCCATCCAAGGTCGTCTGAAAACCCGTCACAGAGTTTTTCAGACGACCTTTATTCTTCCCGCCGACAGGCATACAATCACGGGCGCGGTCTCCTTCATGGATTCAATATGACCTAGGTACGCGGTTTTAAGGTCGTCTGAAATATAGACAGGCTTGCCGCAAAACCAATAATATCCAAAATTTTCACCATTCTTTAACCAGAAATAAAAATCATGAATTTCGATCTTGAAAACCTCTCTTCATTCTCAGGCTGGGAGCGTCTCGTTGAAACCGGCATGGCATTCGGTACCAATCTCGTTGCGGCGTTGGCGATTTTCTTTGTCGGCAGATGGATTGCCGCCCGCCTTGTTATTTTGATGAAAGCTGCGCTGACCCGTGCCAAAGTGGACAGAACGCTGGTGAGCTTTCTGGGTAATGTAGCTAATATCGGTCTGTTAATCCTGATCATCATTGCCGCGCTGGGCAAGCTGGGCATTCCGACCACGTCGGTTACTGCCTTAATCGGTGGCGCGGGCTTGGCGGTGGCTTTGTCGCTGAAAGACCAACTGTCGAACTTTGCCGCCGGCGCGCTGATTATTCTGTTCCGTCCGTTTAAAGTCGGCGACTACATCAAAGTCAACGGCTTCGAAGGCTTTGTTAGCGAAATTAAAATGGTGCAGACCGCGCTGAGTACGCCGGATAACGAAGAAGTCATCCTGCCCAACAGCGTCGTCATGAGCAACAGTATCGTGAACCGTTCTTCCATGCCGCTGTGCCGCGTGCAGGTGGTGGTCGGTGTCGATTACGCCTGTGATTTGAAGGCCGCCAAAGCCGCCATCTTGAAAGCCGCCACCGAGCATCCTTTGTGCGTACAGACCCAAGGCAAAGAGGCAGTAACATATATTACCAACTTGGGCGACAGTGCCATTGAAGTCACACTTTGGGCGTGGACGAACGAAGCCGATTTGGGCGCGTTCCGCTTCGGGCTGAACGAGCAGGTAGTGGAAAACCTGCGTGCCGCCAATATCAATATTCCTTTCCCGCAGCGCGATGTGCATATCATCCAGCAGCAGGGGTAAGGGTAAGTTTCGGATTGGCGAATCCGACCTGCTGAAACCGTAGGCATACGGTGTTTGAAACCCAAAGCCCATCCGAGGTCGTCTGAAAACCTGTCTTATGGTTTTCAGACGACCTTTTTATATTCTTTCCATTTCCTGTATTATTCATATTGATTTAAACACTCTTTCTTGAAAGGTCAAAAATAATGTCGCTCACTTTAAAATCTGTTCTGACCGCCGGTTTGCTCCTTCTTGGATTCCAAGCCGCTGCCCAAGATATTCCGCAAGCGTTTCAAGGCAAATGGGCCGGGCATTATGAAGGGAAGGTATCGCCCAAACATATAAGGGCTTTATGTGCCATGGGTTATGCTGCAAATGAGAAAGAGCGTAACGCTGCTGTGGATAATGTCGATGTGTCGGAAGATAGCGGCTTTTATATTGAAATAGGTAAAAAATCAATTGAATTAAATGGTTGGGAATGGGGTGCGAAATATACGAAACTGAATTATCGAATTTATTCGCCCGATAAAATCGCAGGTACGGCACGCGTTCGGGAAGAGGAGCCGGAGCAAGGTACGCAGATTTATAACGATAATTTTGAGTTTTCGTTAAACCGAGGCGTGCTGACGCAAAGATTCCGTGATTTTTCAACGGACGGCTCAGGCAAAAAAGTTTGGCAGACGCGTACGCTGATGCGTTGCAAATAATGCTGGGCAAACCGTAGCCGGCCGTAGGTTGGAGGCTTGTATCCGACAACAGCCGCTGCCATCTCAAATAGCCGTCGGACTTGAGGGTCTAGTCTCCCAAACTGAAACTGTGTGAGTGCCTTAAGGTACTCACACACTACCTGAACATCGCTTAAAATGGGGAGTCAATGCATAACACGAGAAATATAGCTTCGGCAGTCCGAAGTACCAGCAAAAGTTCTGCAACACTATGAAAAAGCTTACCGGCGGCTTGGACGGCAATACGCCCTTTGAAGTGTTGCAGACTTACTTTGTCCAATCTGCAGTATAAACAATACAGTTAATGTTTATACCGCTTGATTTACTGGTTTATTCCACTGGTTTGAGGGTGGGTAGGATGGTATCCCAAATGGCGAAGATTTCCTGCTGGCTGCGTTTGGTCCCGTCGAAAGTTTCGGTACCAAAGGGCATCATTACGAGGAGATGGTCACTTTCACGCTCCCAAGCTAGCAGGTAGTGATTACCGTCCCAACGGCTGATTTTTTCGTATCCAGGCATGCCGTTGATGGTGCGTGGACCTTGGCGGATGGCGCGGGCAGTGAGCGATTGCAGAAAACCTTTCAAGCCTTCGGTATCGGGATGGTTTCGGCCAACAGCAATGGAAGCTCCGCGTGGATTGCGACCGTGGTGAATGAAGATATAGGTATCGGCTTGTCCGGAAAAATAAACGTGGGTGCTTGCCTTAAAAGGGGTATTACCATCATCTGCGAAGAAACCATCGGGAATACACACGCCTTGGTGTTTGGGTACTTCGTACGGTTGGCGTTCGCGTAGCCGTGAGGTAAGGTCGCGGCGCATTTCATGTGTTGCTTTGTCAAGCATTATGCGTTCCTGTTGACGCCAGTTGTTCGGTTCTGTGCCGCCTGGGGTAGGAATTTTGAATTCACCGTTGGTGTGAAAACCGCCGTTTTGACCAAGTTTGACGATGAGCTCGGCATCGTAGCGGATGCCGAGATTTGAGCTCAAGCGACTACCGTCGAACATGGGTGTGTTGCGGGTGAATTGCAGGAAGGCGCGACCGGGGATAAGCTCTCGTTCGCCAATATAACCTTCACCATGTCCGGTGCTCCGCTCGAAATATCGGTTAAATCCGCCATTCCGTCTTTCAGTAAGGATGACATTGAGGAAACGCCAATCGTCGGCATAGTGATTAATTTGCCAGTCGTTGTAGCGGTAGCTTTCAGTTTGACCTTCGAGTCTTGAGCCATACCGACGTTCGGCAGGAAGGCGCATTTGCACGCGACCGGCACAGTAGGGCTGGGCGGTCCAATAGGTGGTGTTGATCATAGAGGTATCGGTGGGATTGTCATCTGTGGGAGGAGACAGTGGGGTGGTACAGGCGGCAAGCAGCAGAGTGATGATAGGGAGGAGTATGAGTGTGCGCATGTGGTGTTCCTTATGAGAGATGAGAATTTGAGGCTACCTGAAAAGACGGGGATGGACAAGACTGGTGTTTACTTGAATAGGGGAAAGCCTGCCTCAAGTTGGAGGCTTGTATCCGACAAAAGCCGCTGCCATCTCAAATAGCCGTCGGATTCGAGAATCTGACCTACTGAAACTACCAAACCGAAACCTACCCGAGGTCGTCTGAAAACCTGTCTCATGGTTTTCAGACGACCTTTATTGTTCCCGCCGACAGGCATACAATCAAAAGTGCAGTACCTTTCATTGATTCAATACAAGGAGACAGTTATGCGCGGCATAAAATCAGTTGCATTGTTGTGTACTTTGGCATTGGGTGCGCCGGCGTTTTCGGCGGGTTTGACCAAAACGCTACCGGGCGATTTGACGACGGCTCAGGCGCAGGCGGTGGTGCAGGCTTCGATGAAAAAGGCGCGTGAAATCAAGGTGCCGATGAATATTGCGGTCATGGACGCGGGCGGTAATTTGAAGGCGTTTGCGCGTATGGACGATGCGTTTATCGGCAGTATCGATATTGCGCAGAAAAAGGCGAAAACGGCACGCTATTTCAATATGTCCACCCGCGATTTGGGCAAGGCTTCGCAACCGGGCGGTGAGCTTTACGGCATTGAGGTGACCAACGACGGTTTGGTGATTTTTCCCGGCGGTGTGCTGCTGGTGGATAAAAACGGCGTTATCGTTGGCAGTGTCGGCGTGAGCGGCGGCTCGGTCGATGAAGACGAAAGTGTCGCGAAAGCAGGTGCGGCGGTATTGTCGGGCAGGTAAGCCGCAACTTGAGGCAACCCGGCGCGTTTCTTTTCATTGATTTGCGTTGGGTTATTGAAATACGCAGAGGTCGTCTGAAAATGCGGGTCTAAACTCCTGCTGTCTTTTCAGACGACCTTTTTGCATTTGTTGACATTTTTACCGCTTCGGGCATGGCGTTTGGGTATATGGGGTCGTCTGAAACCTGAAATGCTGTCTTTCCCAAGCACAATTCGCTGCAATGGGATATGATTATCCTTTTTCAGACGACCTGTCCTGATATGGGGTCGTCTGAAAAGCCGATTCCGTCGGGTGCGGCGGAGTCCTGAGAAGCCGTTAAGCCATACAAGAAAGCCAAGATGTCCGAAACAGCAGTCCAAGAAACCCAAGAAACGCCAAACAGTGTGCCTACGTCGTCTGAAACACAACCCACCCCGCCCAAGCGCAAGAGACGCTGGTTGCGGGGTCTGTTGCTGGCGTTGGTTGTGCTGGTGTGCGCGCTGGCGGGCTTTATCGGCTGGCTGGTGGGGACGGAATCGGGTTTGCGTTTCGGTTTGTACAAGATTCCGTCCTGGTTTGGCGTGAAGATTGCGTCGGAAACGCTGGAAGGTACGCTGGTTAAGGGTTTTCACGGCGATAAGTGGATGATTGAAACGGATGGGGCGGATGTGAAAATCAGTGCGTTCCGTTTTGATTGGAAGCCGTCCGAGCTGTTTCAGCGCAGCCTGCACATTACTGAAATTGTGGCGGGCGATATTGCGGTCGTGCCGAAGCCGACGCCGCCAAAAGAGAAAAAGCCGTCCAAAGGGCTGCCTGAGAGCATTGATTTGCCTGTGTTGGTGTTTATCGACCGTTTTGAGACGGGCAGGCTCAGTGTGGGCAAAAATTTTGACAAGCAGACGGCCTATCTCGACCATCTGAATGCGGCATACCATTACGATCAGAAAGAACACCGCTTGGATTTGAAAACCCTCGATACGCCGTGGAGCAATTCGACGGGTTCGGCGGTGGTCGGGCTGGAGAAGCCTTTTGCACTCAATACGACGATTCAGACGAAGGGCGAGCTGGAAGGTGAGACGATAGAGGGTAAGGCGCGCCTGTGGGGCAGCTTGCAGGACGTGCAGACTGAAATCCTGCTGGACGGCGACGATGTGCATTTGTCGGCGAAATCTACGGTGCATCCGTTTGCCGCTTCGTTGGACAAGATGATCGGCGAGGTGCTGGTCAAGGGGTTCAACATCAATCCGACCGCGTTCCTGCCGTCGCTGCCCAAGGCAAACCTGACGTTTGACGCGACCGTCGTGCCTTCGTTTACGCACGGCATCGCGTTGGACGGTTCGCTCGACTTGGAAAACAAGGCGGCAGGTTTTGCCGATGCAAAATCCATTCCGGTGCGCAACATTTTGGCGGACTTCACCATCAACGACAACGGCGTGGTAACCGTCCAAGAGTCTGAAATCGGGCTGCTGGAGGAAGGTTCGTTCAATGTCGCCGGTACGGTCGATACGGTGAAAAACGCGCTGGCGCTCAAGATTAATGTGAACAACCTCGTTTCAGACGACCTCGCCCGCACCAATGTTGCCGGTCAGTGGAACGGGTTTATCGGCGTCAAAGGCGAAACCGCCTCGCCCGCTATCGACTGGAATCTTGAAAGCGGCAGCGCGCAACTCTCCGGCCTGCTGTCCTTCGTTACCGACAGACAACACGGTCAACGCACCCTCAAACTCGACCGCGTCCGCGTCGCACCGCAAAACGGCGGCGAACTGACGGCGCAAGGTTCGCTCGAACTCTTCAAAGACCGCCTGCTCAAGCTCGATGTTTCCAGCAAGGCGTTCAATCCGTCCCGCCTAGACTCAAAACTGCCCGCAGGCAGCGTCAACGGCACCATCAATCTTTCAGGCGAACTGGCGAAAGAAAAATTCGCCGGCAAAATGCAGTTTGCGCCGAGTACGTTAAACAACGTCCCCCTCAGCGGCAAAGCCGACGTCGTTTACGAATCCGGACACCTCCCACGCGCGCTGACCGACCTGCGTTTGGGCAACAATATCGTCAAAACCAACGGCAGCTTCGGCAAAAAAGGCGACCGTCTCAACATCGACATCACCGCTCCCGACCTTTCCCGTTTCGGTTTCGGACTGGGCGGGCTGCTCAATACGCGCGGCTACATTTCAGGCGACCTCAAGGGCGGGCTGAAAACCTACGAAGCCGATCTCTCCGGCGAAGCGCGCGCCCTGCGAGTCGGCGATGCCGTCAACATCCGTATGCTTGACTTCAAACTCAAAGGCACGCCCGACATCAACCGTCCGCTTGCCGCCGACATCAAAGGCAGCCACATTGCCCTTTCCGGCGGCGCGACCGTCATCGATGCGGTCGACCTGTCCCTCAACGGCACGGGTGCGCAACACCGCATACACGGCAGCAGCAGCATGGCGTTGGACGGCAAGCCTTACAAACTCGAAGTCAACGCGGCGGGCGGTCTGAACAAAGACTTCAATCAGTGGAAAGGCAGCGTGGACACGCTCGACATCGGCGGCGCGTTCAACCTCAAACTGCAAAACCGCATGAACCTCGAAGCAGGCGCGGAGCGCGTTTCCATGAGCGCGGCGCGCTGGAGCGTGATGGGCGGCAGCCTCAACCTGCAAAACTTCGTTTGGGACAAAAAAACCGGCATCACCAGCAAAGGCAGTGCGCAAAGCCTGCACATCACCGAGTTGCAAAACTTCGTCAAAATCCCCGTCGAACACAACTTGGTACTCGGCGGCGATTGGGATTTGGCGTACAGCCAAAATGCCCGCGGCTACCTCAACATCAACCGCCAAAGCGGCGACATCATCCTGCCGAACAAAGACCCGAAAAAACAAATGCCCTTGGGTTTGAGCGCGCTCGCCCTGCGCACCCGTTTCCAAAACGGCCGCATCGACAGCACGCTTGAAGGCAATACCCGCTTCGGCAGCGTCAACGCCGATTTGGGCATCAGCCAGCAGTTCGGCAACAAAATCGCCAACGCGCCGGTCAGCGGCAAAATCAACCTCAACGTCCCCGACTTGGGCGCAATCAAAACCTTCCTGCCCGCTACCGCGCAAGGCATTACAGGTCGTCTGAACGCCACCGCCACCATAGGCGGGCGCGTCGGTTCGCCCACCATCGCCGCCACCTTGAACGGCACCAGCAACTACGGTACAGCCGAAGGTACGGTCAACATCGGACAAGGCGCCAGCATGGACACCGCGCCTTTGAGCGGCAAACTCAACCTCAACGTCGCCGACCTCGAAGTCTTCCGCAACTTCCTGCCCGTCGGACAAACCGTCAAAGGTCGTCTGAATGCCGCCGTCAGCCTTGGCGGACGCGTCGGCGATCCCCAGCTTTCCGGTACGCTCAACGGCGAAAACCTCTACTACCGCAACCAAACCCAAGGCCTCATCCTCGACAACGGCGTTTTACGTTCCCATTTGCAGGGACAACGCTGGATTATCGACAGCCTCAAGTTCCACAAAGGCGGTACGCTCGAGCTGAAAGGCTCCGTCAACCTTGCCAACGCCGATCCGGATGTTGACGTAGATGTCGTCTTCGACAAATACGACACCCTCTCCCGTCCGAACCGCCGCCTGCGCCTCTCCGGCAGCGCGAAAGTGCAATACAACCAGGCCAGGGGCTTCATCCTCAACGGTACGTTGGGCAGCGACTACGGTATGTTCGGTTCGCAAAAATCCTCCATGCCCTCGTTGGACGACGATGTCATCGTGTTGGGCGAAGAGAAAAAACAAACCGCCGCCGTAACGCCTATCAGCCTCAACCTGACGCTCAACCTCAACGACAACATCCGTTTCGTCGGTTATGGTGCAGACATCACCATAGGCGGCAAGCTGACCATCACTTCCCGCCCGGGTGAAGCCATCCAAGGCGTCGGTACTGTCCGTGTTGTTAAAGGCCGTTACAAAGCCTACGGACAAGACCTCGACATCACCAAAGGTACGGTTTCTTTCGTCGGCCCGCTCAACAACCCCAACCTGAACATTCGCGCCGAACGCCGCCTTTCCCCCGTCGGTGCAGGCGTCGAAGTCCTCGGCAGCCTCTCCAATCCGCGCGTGACCCTCGTTGCCAAAGAGGCGATGAGCGAAAAAGACAAGCTCTCCTGGCTCATCCTCAACCGCGCCAGCAGCGGCAGCGACGGCGACAATGCCGCCCTTTCCGCAGCGGCAGGCGCGCTCCTTGCCGGACAAGTCAACGACAGGCTCGGACTGGTGGACGATTTGGGCATCACCAGCCAACGCAGCCGCAACGCCCAAACCGGCGAACTCAACCCCGCCGAACAAGTGCTGACCGTCGGCAAGCAGTTCACCAACAACCTCTACGCAGGTTACGAATACGGTCTTTCCAGTGCCGAACAGTCGGTCAAGCTCGTGTACCAGCTCACCCGCGCCATCCAAGCTGTTGCCCGCGTCGGCAGCCGTTCATACGGCGGCGAGTTGAAATACACCATCCGTTTCGACAGGCTCTTCCATTCGGATTACGAAAACGACCGCAAAATCGAAGAAGCAGAAAAACAGAAAGCCGAGCAAACGCAATAACGCCGACGGAAAGGAAAAGGTCGTCTGAAAACCACACTTTAGGGTTTTCAGACGACCTTTTTCATGCGCGGCAATCTCGTTCCTTTTTCTTGAGGACAGACAGGCAGGTCGGTCATATCCGTTTCGCAGGGACGCTGTCGGACAGGTTTTCAGACGACCCCATAGCCCCCGTCCCGCCCTAAAATCCTGTTAGAATACCGTTTCATTTCATTCATAATAATCAAACCATTCCCATTTAAAGCTGCGCCCAATACGATGAAACTCCCGCCACTCAAACCCCTCATCATCACCTCGCTACCCGTCTTCGCCAGCGTCTTTATCGCCGCAACCCTCGTCTGGCGGTTCGGCACGCCCAAGCTCGCCATGCCCTTCGTGCTCGGCATCATCGCGGGCGGCCTCGTCGATTTGGACAACCGCCTGACAGGTCGTCTGAAAAACATCATCATCACCGTCGCCCTGTTTACCATTTCATCGCTCGTTGCCCAAAGCACGCTCGGCACAGGTCTGCCCTTTATTCTCGCCATGACCCTGATGACGTTTGGCTTTACCATTTTGGGCGCGGTCGGACTGAAATACCGCACCTTCGCGTTCGGCGCGCTCGCCGTCGCCACCTACACCACGCTCACCTACACCCCCGAAAACTTCTGGCTGACCAATCCCGTCATGATTCTGCTCGGGACCGTGTTATACAGCACCTGCACACTCGTTTTCCAAATCATCCTCCCGCACCGCCCCGTCCAAGAAAGCGTCGCCAACGCCTACGAAGCGCTCGGCGGGTATTTTGACGCCAAAGCCGACTTTTTCGATCCCGACGAAGCCGCCTGGCTCGGCAACCGCCAAATCGACCTCGCCATGAGCAACACTGGTGTCATCAGCGCCTTCAACCAATGCCGCGCCGCCCTGTTTTACCGCCTGCGCGGCAAACACCGCCACCCGCGCACTGCCAAAATGCTGCGCTACTACTTCACCGCCCAAGACATACACGAACGCGTCAGCTCCGCCCACGCCGACTATACCGAGCTGACCGACACCCTTAAAAACACCGACCTCATCTTCCGCATCCGCCGCCTGCTCGAAATGCAGGGGCAGGCGTGCCGCAACGTTGCCGCCGCCCTGAGAAACGGCAAAGACTACACATACAGCAAACGCCTCGGACGCGCGATGGAAGGCTGCCGCCAATCCCTCGCCCACTACACTGACGACCACCCCGAAAGCCGCAACATCCACCACATCCGCCGCCTGCTCGACAACCTCGGCAGCGTCGACCACCAACTGCGCCAACTCCAACACAGCGACTCCCCCGCCGAAAACGAAAACAGCAGCGACACCCGCATCGCCGCCCTCGAAAACAGCAGCCTGAAAAACGTCTGGCAGACCGTCCGCAGCCAGCTCAACTTCGAGTCGGGCGTTTTCCGTCACGCCACGCGCCTCTCCATCCTCGTTGCCGCCTCCTGCATCATCGTCGAAATCCTCCATCTCAACCTCGGCTACTGGATACTCCTGACCGCCGTTTTCGTCTGCCAACCCAACTACACCGCCACCAAAAGCCGCGTGTACCAACGCATCGCCGGCACCATCCTCGGCGTCATCGTCGGCTCACTCGTGCCTTATTTCACCCCCTCCGTCGAAACCAAACTCTGGATCGTCATCGCCAGCACCACCCTGTTTTTCATGACCCGAAGCTACAAATACAGCTTCTCCACCTTCTTCATCACCATCCAAGCCCTCACCAGCTTCTCTCTCGCCGGGCTGGACGTCTATGCCGCCATGCCCGTCCGCATCATCGACACCATCGTCGGCTCCGTCCTCGCCTGGGCAGCCGTCACCTACCTCTGGCCGGATTGGCGTTACCTCACCCTCGAAAAAACCGCCGCCCAAACCGTCGGCGGCAACGGCGCCTACCTCAGAAAAATCCTCGACCAGCTCCAATACGGCATCGCCGACGACGTCGAATACCGCACCGTCCGCCGCCAAGCCCACGAACGCACCGCCACCCTCAGCAGCACCCTCTCCGACATGAGCAGCGAACCCAAAAAATACGGCAACAACCTGCAAAGCGGCTTCACCCTCCTCAAAACCAGCTACGCCCTGACCAGCTACATCTCCGCGCTCGGCGCATACCGCAGCGAAATGGACGGCGCGTGCAGCCCCGACTTCGTCCGCAAGTTCTACCAAAGCGGCTACCGCATCGCCGACCTGCTCGAACGCCTCCCGCAAACAAGCGAACAAGATTTTCAGACGACCCTCTCCCAAATCCGAACCGACTTGGAAGCCTTACAAACAGAAGCAGGCGACGAACGTCAAAGCCATATCCTCCACCGGCAGCTCACCCTCATCGCCAACCAGCTCGACCCCTGCTACCGCAGCCTGCACGACATTGAAGCCAGCCCGCAAGCCGTGTGATATAGTGGATTAACTTTAAACCAGTAGACGTTGCCTCGCCTTGTCCTGATTTAAATTTAGTCCACTATAATCGGCAGGCAAACAAAAGGTCGTCTGAAAACCCGAAACAAGGTTTTTCAGACGACCTTTTTTCAATGAACCAACGCGTTTTACTCACCGCCTTCGGCAATCTGCTTCAAACGATACAAAGCATCCAAGGCTTCGCGTGGGGTGAGGTCGTCGGGGCGGATTTGGTTTAGGGCTTCGGCGAGTGCGTGGTGGGCGGAGTTGGTTTCTTGGCTTGCGGCGGTTTGGGGGTCGATGTCCGCCGTTTCGTTGGGGCTAAACCCGCTGTATTCGTTTTCAGACGACAGGGTGCTGAAGATGTCCAACTGCGGGCGGACGGCGGCGGCTTGGGCTTCGAGCTCGTCCAGATGTTTTTGGGCGGCTTTGAGGGCGCGGTTGGGCAGGCCGGCGAGTTTGGCGACGGCGATGCCGTAGCTTTTGCTGGCGGGGCCGGGTTCGATGTGGTGGAGGAAGACGATGTCTTGTCCTTGTTCGAGCGCGGAGAGGTGCATGTTGACCGCCGTTGCGTGGGCTTCGGGCAGTTTGGTCAGCTCGAAATAGTGGGTGGCGAAGAGGCTGAAGGATTTGTTTTTTTGCAGCAGGTGTTCGGCGATGGCGTGCGCGAGGGCGAGGCCGTCGAAGGTGGAGGTGCCGCGTCCGACTTCGTCCATGAGGACGAGGGATTGGTCGGTGGCGTGGTGGAGGATGTAGGCGGTTTCGCTCATTTCGACCATGAAGGTGGAGCGGTTGGAGGCGAGGTCGTCGGAGGCGCCGATGCGGGTGAAGATTTGGTCGATGGGTCCGATTTGGGCGGCATCGGCGGGGACGAAGCTGCCGGTGTGCGCCATGAGGACGATGTGGGCGACTTGGCGCATGTAGGTGGATTTGCCGCCCATGTTGGGGCCGGTCAGGAGCATGAGGCGGTGTTTGTGGTCGAGGCGGGTGTGGTTGGCGGTGAAGTGGCGCACTTGTTGCTCGACGACGGGATGGCGGCCGTTTTCGATATGGATGACGGGGTAGTCGGCGAACTCGGGGCAGACGAAGCCGCGTTCGGCGGCGGTGGCGGCGAAGGTGGAGAGTACGTCGAGGGCGGCGGCGGCTTTGGCGGCTTTTTGAAGCTGGGGAAGGGTCGTCTGAATGTCTTTGAGGAGGGCTTCAAACAGGCGTTTTTCCAATGCCAATGCTTGCTCTTGTGCGGTCAGGACTTTGTCTTCGAAGGTTTTGAGTTCGGGAGTGATGAAGCGTTCGGCGTTTTTGAGGGTCTGGCGGCGTTGGTAGTCGGCGGGGGCTTGTTCGGCTTGGACTTTGGAAAGCTCGATGTAGAAGCCGTGGACGCGGTTGAACTCGACTTTGAGGGTGGAGAGGCCGGTGCGTTCGCGTTCGCGCGCTTCGAGGTCGAGCAGGAATTCGTCGCCGTGGTTTTGGATGTGGCGCAACTCGTCGAGTTCTGCCGAATAGCCTTGGTTGATGACGCCGCCGTCTTTGAGCCAAACGGCGGGTTCGGGCATTACGGCGGCTTTGAGGGTTTCGGCAACAGGCAGGGTTTCGGGGAAAACGGCTTTGAGGGTTTCTAAGAGACTACTGCCCTCGGCGGATAATTCGATTTCGGACAGGGCAAACAGGCTGTCGCGCAGGGCGGCGAGGTCGCGCGGGCGGGCGTTGCCGACGGCGATGCGGGCGGCGATGCGTTCAATGTCCGCGATGTTTTTCAGACGGCCTTGCAGGTTTTCGTATTGCGAACCCAGCGCGGCAACGGCTTCTTGGCGGGCGCGGATGTGGGCGCGGCTGCGTAAGGGGTGGTGCAGCCAGAGTGCCAAGAGGCGGCTGCCCATGTGGGTGGCGCAGCCGTCGAGTATGGAAAACAGGGTCGGCGATTTTTTGCCGGAGAGGGTTTGCGTGATTTCGAGATTGCGGCGCGTGGCGGCGTCCATACCGATATATTGGCTGTCGGTTTCGAGCGAAATGCCGTCTAAGTGTTGCGGCATCAGGTTTTGCGTCAGGCGGATGTAGTTCAACAGCGCACCCGCCGCGCCGACGGCGGCTTCGTGTTCCTTGCCGTCCAAACCGAAGCCGTGCAGGTCTTGGCAGCCGAAGTATTCGGTCAACAATTTCGCGCCCGCGTCGGCGGCAAACTGCCATGAGTTCAGGCGCGTGATGTTGGCAGAGGTCGTCTGAAACCCATTAGGCAGGCTTTTGCCTTCGGGCAACAGGATTTCCGCCGCCTGCAAACGCGCCAGCTCGTCGGTGAGTTTGTCCGCCGTCGTCAGCTTGGTTTTGAATTCGCCGCTTTGCAAAGATGCCCACGCGATGGCGATGTGTTTTTTATCCGCGTTCACCGCCGCGATGCGGTTGGTTTCCTTGTCTTCCAAAAATGCCGCGTCGGTCAGCGTGCCGGGCGTAACGATGCACACGACTTTGCGTTCTACCGGCCCTTTACTTGCTCCGACTTCGCCCACCTGCTCGCACACCGCCACGCTTTTGCCCATCTTCACCAGCCGCGCCAGATACTGCTCCGCCGCGTGAAACGGCACGCCCGCCATCTTAATCGGCACGCCGTCCATCTGCCCGCGCGTGGTCAGGGTAATGTCCAACAGCTTCGCCGCTTCCACTGCGTCATCCAAAAACAGCTCGTAAAAATCGCCCATGCGGTAAAACACCAGCTTGTCGGCGTGCTGCGATTTGATGGCGAGATACTGCTGCATCATCGGGGAAACGGCGGATTTGCTCATGGGAATGCCTTGCAAAACGGAAAAGCCTTATTGTAGCAAAAGGTCGTCTGAAACCCTAAAACAAGGTTTCAGACGACCTTTTATGTATGCTGCTTTGGGTTAGTCGTAAACGAAAATAATGTCCAAGTCTTTTTTCGGCAGGAAATTTTCTTTGACTGCTTGGAAGCGGTTGGGCCCGACTTTGCGCAGGGATTTGTCCCAACAGAGCGACAGTACGGTATTGGGCTCGCGGTCTATGGTCAGGGTGAATTTACCGATGGGTTTTGCCCAGTTGGCACCTGTGGTCAAGACATAGCCCAAATGGTGATAGACCAAATCTTCTTTCACATTTTTAAAGTTGTTGAGGAAGTTTTCATCCATGCAGTAAGCGTCTATAAATGCTTTGCTGTCTTTGGCTTTGAGCGAAGGCAGGAAGCTGCCGCCGACCAGCGGGGTGTATTGGTGTTTGATTTCGGTGACGCTGCCGGCTTTGAAGGTTTGCTTCCAGCTGTAAACAATCTGCGCCGACCAATCGGGCAGTTCATCCGGCTGCTTGGGCAGCATGGATTGGACTTTGGCGGAGCGGCAGGCTCTGATTTTGCTGTCGATTTTTTCACCGTCTTGCTTTTGCGTCCAAGGGTGCATCAGTTCCTGATCGCTCAAACCGCATTTTTTCAAATCGGCGGTCACGTCCACCAGCGAGCCGTTACGCCGTTCAAAATAGGCACGGACGTGGGCTTGCGGGCGGACAGGTTTGCCGTCGGCGTAAATTCGGAAGCTGTCAACCAAGCCCTTAGTGTCAGCAAAGTCGGAATATGTGAAGGAAGGAACAATCGGCAAAGGGAAAAGGACGGTTTCGGTAATGTCTTGCGAGGAGGTGTTTTTAAACCGGTAATGCACGCGAATCTGGTTTTCGCTGATGTACAAATCTTCGCTCTGCATATCGATATGCGGATTTTTCAGATATTTGATGCCGCTCGTGCTGACTGTACCCGTGCTGTCGTTGGCATGGGCTGCTCCGGCAAGCAGGAGGAGCATTAGGAGGAAGGTATTGGGTTTCATGGGTTCAAAGTCCTTAAAAATAGGTCGTCTGAAACGGCATTTCAGACGACCTTCTTAACGAATCAATATTTAATCCGCGCCTTTGAGCATTTTATTCAAAATAGGTACGAGTAGCAATAATACCAAACCGGTGATTACGCCTATGCCGCAAAGCATCCAGTAGAAATCCAGCGGGGCTTTGTCGTTGAATCCTTCTTTGAACAACACGCCGCCCAAAGTGAAGCCCAACGAAAAGCCCAAGAAGTTGAGCGCGACCATTTGGGTTTTGAACATGGGCGGGGCGATTTTGGTGGCGATAGAAAGTGCAATCGGCGAGATCATCAGTTCGCCTATGGTGATGGCGAGCAAGATCAGCGCGAACACAATAATCGGCATGGGTGTCTCTGATGAAATATACGGTACGAATCCAAGATAGGATATGCCGACAACAATCATCGCCAACACGAATTTAAACGGGGTTTTCGGTTGATATTTGCCCATTTTCGTCCAAATCGCCGCCATCACGCCGGAGAAGAGGACGACCCACATACTTTGGATCGAGTCTTTCCATGCGACGGGGACAGTCCAGCCGAATAGGGTGCGGTCAACCGTTTTGTCAAAATACACCGTCGCCACGGTATAGACTTGGAACCAGACCGACCAAAACAGGCAGATGGTCAGAAACAGCGGGATATAGGCAATGATGTGGCGTTTGTTTTCAGACGACACATGGCTGCTGCCGAGCAGACGCGCGAAATAGGCAATGACGGTAAGAATGACTGTGCCGAGCAGGAATTTGGAGAAGTTGTCCAAATTGAGCGCGCCCGAGGCAATCAGGCTGCCGATAACCAAGACAATCAACACGGCGACTGCCACCGCGGTTTTCACTTTTTCAGGACGCAGCGGATTGGGCGCAGGCGTATGCGGCAGAAGTTTGCGCCCCACAGAGTAACGCCACAGCCCGAAAGCCATACCGACTGCCGCCGCGCCGAAGCCGTAGTGGAAACCCATCTTCGTTTGCAGCAAGCCCGTCAGGAGCGGGCCTAAGAAGCCGCCGATGTTGATGGAGATATAGAAAATGGAAAAACCGGCATCGCGCAGTGGCTTCATGTGATCTGCCTCATAAAGCGAGCCGACCATCGAGCTTGCCGACGATTTCACACCACCGCTGCCCAGTGCGATGAGTACCAAGCCGCATAGCAGTCCGTACAGACCCGGTGCGATTGCCAAAACGATGTGTCCGAGCATGACCACGATGCCGGAAATAAACAGCGTTCTCTCCGCGCCCCAAATCCGGTCAGCAAGCCATGCGCCGAGTATGGTGGACAAATAAACGCTGCCGCCGTATGCGCCGACGATGCCGCCGGCGAGCGACTCGTTTATGCCCAAACCGCCTTTATTGGCAGCGTAATAGAGATAGATCATTAAGATACCCTGCATCCCGTAAAACGAGAAACGTTCCCACAATTCGATATGGAACAGGGTAGAGAGCTGGATGGGATGCCCGAAGAAGGTTTTTTCCTTGCGGGCGGACTGGTTGTCAGACATATTAAAGTTCTCCTGTTGGCAGAGGTTGGGCAGACGGACCGCCCCGGCGGAAACCTGCCTGCCCCGCCGGCATTTTCAATATTTTTCTTAGAGCGGGCGCGGGCGTAAGGATTGCCTGCCGCACCCTGCGGGTTTGGCGGGAAACGCCCGTATCCGATGCTTTCATCTAGGATTTACAGGAGTTTACGATGCCAAACATTTTTCGGTTTTAGCCGAATCTGAAACGCTTGTCAAACGGCATATGGCAAAGGTTTGAGGCTGAACAGGGAAACCGCATTTTGATTTAAGCAGGGGTCGTCTGAAAACGTATCGGCAAAAAGGAGGCATTTTCAGGCGGAAGGCGCGGGCGTATCATGCCCTTCATGAACATCACGCCTTTACGCCCCGAACACGTCGAACCGCTCGCCCGCGCGCTTTATCTGCAATGGCATGACTTTGCGCCGTGGTCGTCTATGGACAAAATCCGCGCCTATTACGCGGAATGCCTGAACGGTGAAAACCTGCCGCTGGCGTTTGCCGCCGTCGGAAAGGACGGCGCGCTGCTGGGTTCTGCCGCGCTCAAACGGCACGATATGGAAGAGTTTCCCCAATACGAATATTGGCTGGGCGATGTGTTCGTTTTGCCCGAACACAGGGGGTCGGGCGTGGGCGGCCTGTTGATTGGACACTGCCTCGCCGCCGCCCGCCAAATGCGCCTGCCCAAGCTTTACCTTTATACGCCGGACGTGCAGTCGGTTTACGAGAAATACGGCTGGTGTGAAATCGCGACCTGTCGGCACAACGGCGAGACGGTGTCGGTAATGGAATTGGTATTGGAGGGGGACGGACAATCCGGTTGAATGTGACGCCCATCTTGTGACGCAGGGGTCGTCTGAAAACCCAATCTTTGATTTTCAGACGACCTTTTTATTTACGCATATGGGAACTGTTTATCATTGCAACGTTCTATAAAAGGATTGACTTCAAAGCGATACGGCGTTGCCGCGCCTTGTCCTGATTTGAAGTCTCTCCGGCATATTTTGGCTGAAGCGGAATCACTCGAAAACGGCGGCCTCATTACCGTTTTTATTGATTTTGCTTCAGCGCAGACTGAAACGGGCGGACAGCCGTTTCGTCCCGTTCTCGGTAATATTTTGCACTCAAGCAGAGACTGCTCTGCGCCAGACCGACTGAGAGGAATCCAGATTGAACAGCTTACGCCATCTTGCCCTGATATTTGCTTTGTCCGCGCCCGTACTCACGCTGGCGCAGACCGTATCGCAAACGCTGCCCAACGGGTTGAAGATTATTGTGAAAGAAGACCGCCGCGCGCCGGTCGCCGTGTCGCAGCTTTGGTATAAAGTCGGCAGCGTGGATGAAAAACAGGGCAAAAGCGGTTTGAGCCATGCCTTGGAACACATGATGTTTAAAGGCACGCAGGCCGTACCTTCGGGAGAATTCAACCGCCGCGTCGCCGCTTTGGGCGGAGAGAGCAATGCCTACACCAACCGCAGCGAGACGGTTTATTACGAAAACATCGCGGCGGCAAACCTGCCCGAAGTGTTGAAGCTCGAAGCCGACCGGATGCACAACCTCAATTTCAGCGATGAAGAATTTCAAAATGAAATGAACGTCATCCGCGAAGAACGCCGCCAACGCACGGAAGACACGGCGGACGGCAAGCTGTGGGAACAGGTGTATCTGAACAGCTTTACGCTGCCTTCGATGAAAGCCGCGGTCATCGGTTATATGGATGATTTGCACACGCTCAAAGCCGATGACCTGCGCGACTGGTATCGGCAATATTACGCGCCGAACAACGCCGTTTTGGTGATTGTCGGCGATGTCGATGCCAAAAAGACGCTCAAAACCGCGGCGGAACTGTTCGGCAACATTCCCGCCAAGCAGCAGCCCGACCGCAATATGCTTGCCAACGAACCGTTCAAACGCGAACCTGTGAATTTTCAGACGACCTCGGTGGTCACGCGCCAACCCTTGGTCAGCTTGAACTACCGCGTCCCCGGATTGGAAAGTCTGGACGACAGACTGCCCTATGCGCTGGATGTCCTGTCGGAAATCTTGTCGGGCAACTCGTCCAGCCGCTTGGATAAAAACCTGATACGCGGCAAACAGATGGCTTTGAGTACGGGCGCAAGTTACGACCTGATCAGCCGTGAAATGCCGTTGTTCAGCATCTTCGCCATGCCGGCGGACAACGTCGAAGTCGATGCCGTCATCGCCGAATTGCGCCGCGAATTGAAAGACATCGCCGAAAACGGGGTCAGCGCCGAAGAGCTGAACCGCATCAAAGCGCAGTCGGAAGCGTCCGAAATCTACGAGCGCGACTCTATGGAAGCACAGGCTTCCATCATCGGGCGGCTGGAGGCGCGCGGCTTCGAATACAGCGACGAAGCGGAAATCCGCCGCCGCCTGAAAGCCGTCAGCGTCGAAGATGTGCAGGCCGCCGCGCAGTTGCTGACGGACGACCGCTTGGCGACCGTGGTTGTGATGCCCGATCCGAAAATCCTGTACCACCCGATTGTTCAGGCGGCAAACAAGCCTCAACCTAAATAAACCGACCAAAGGGGTCGTCTGAAACCGCTTTTCCCGTTTTCAGACGACCTCCGAACCGACCCCGCCCGAAGTGGCACATGACTCGGAACGGGACGGAATACGGCACCAAACCGCCCTTCCGCCCCGGCAGCCGGGTTAAACCGCAAAGGAATATCCGATGAAATCCCTTCCCCTCATATTAGCCCTCGCCTTCTCCACCGCCGCGCAGGCAGGCGTGGACATCCAACGCTGGACCACCGGCAACGGCACAGAAGTCCTTTTGGTCGAGCAACACGACAACCCCATCGTCGATATGCAGGTCAACTTCAAAGGCGCGGGCAGCGTGTTCAACCCCGAAGGCAAAAGCGAAGTGGCGGAATTCACCGCCGCCCTGCTGACCGACGGCACGGAAAAGCTGGACGAAGAAGCCTTTAATGCCGCCGCCGACGACATTGCCGCCCAAATCGACAGCAGCAGCGGACAGGAAAGCTCTGCCGCCGTCTTGCGCAGCCTGAGCCGCCCCGAAACGCTCAAAAAAGCCGCCGGACTGCTCAACCAATCCCTGACGTACCCCCGTTTTGACCCCGCCGTGTTCGACCGCCGTCAAAAAGAGGCGGTGACCACCCTACAGCAACAGGAAACCACCCCCGACTTTACCGCCGGACGCGCCCTGACCAAACTTGCCTATCCCGACCACCCATACGGCAGCGGCGCCAACGTCACCGCGGAGAGCATCCGCAAAGTCAACCTTGACGACATCCGCGCGTTCCACCGCAGCCGCTACGGCAAAGACAACGCCATCGTCGCCATCGTCGGCGACATCAACCGCAAACAAGCCGACCAGCTTGTGAAAAACGTGTTGAACGGACTGCCCGACCGCAGCAAAGCCGCCCACACCGTCCCGCCCGTCAAACCCAATCCGGCACAACGCCGCGACATCCCGTTTGCCGGCGAACAGGCGCAAGTCTTGCTCGGTATGCCGCTGATTAAACGCCACGACCCCGACTATTACGCCTTGGTTGCCGGCAACTACATCCTCGGCGGCGGCGGTTTCGACAGCCGCCTGATGAAAGTCTTGCGCGACCGTTACGGCTACACCTACGGCGTATACAGCAACCTCGAACCGGCGACCGAAGCGGGTATGTTCACCATCGCCTATTCCACCCAGAAGAAAAACACCAAAGACTCGCTCGTACAGGCTCAGGCGGTCATCAAACAATTCATCGAAGAAGGCCCGACCGAAGAAGAACTGGCGCAAGCCAAAGCCAACATCATCGGCAGCTTCCCCCTGCGTTTCGATTCCAACGCCAAGCTGGTGAAATACCTCAGCATCATCGGTTATCACAACCTGCCCAACGACTATCTCGAAGCCTACCCCAAAGCCATCGGCAAATTGACCGTGGCGCAAGTCAAAGACGCTTGGAAGCGCCGCGTCAAACCTGAAGATTTGCACATTGTCGTCGTCGGTGCCGAATAACCCCGCCGCCTATCCTTGTCCGACGGATACAGCCTGTCGGACAAGGCTTGAGGGAAACGGCGGCCTCATTCCGCCGCGCAGCAAAAAGGTCGTCTGAAAGCGCAGCTTCGACAATATCCCAACAGACATTGCGAAGCTGCGCCCGACAGTTTTCAGACGACCCTTCCGACCATTCGTACCCCGTAAACGCCCTTCGGAAGAATTCTCCCCGCCCGCCCGCAAAAACCGTCAAAATCCCTTATAATTCCGAACCTAAACGAATCCCGTCCTGCCGGCAGCGCCGTCGGGACTTGTCTTAACAACGAAAGAAACACTGTGGACAAACTCAAAATCACCGCCAACGGCCCACTCAACGGCGAAATCACCGTATCCGGCGCGAAAAACGCCGCCCTGCCGCTGATGTGCGCCGGACTCTTGACCTCCGGCACCCTGCGCCTGAAAAACGTACCCATGCTCGCCGACGTCAAAACCACCCAAAAACTGCTGCAAGGCATGGGCGCGCGCGTTTTGACCGACAACATTCACGAATTCGAAATCAACGGCGGCACCGTCAACAACACCTGCGCCCCCTACGAACTGGTGAAAACCATGCGCGCCTCCATCCTCGTGCTCGGCCCGACGCTGGCGCGTTTCGGTGAAGCCCAAGTCAGCCTGCCCGGCGGCTGCGCCATCGGTTCGCGCCCCGTCGACCAGCACCTCAAAGGCCTCGAAACCATGGGTGCGGAAATCACCATCGAACACGGCTACGTCAAAGCCAAAGGCCGTCTGAAAGGCACGCGCGTCGTCATGGACGTCGTTACCGTCGGCGGTACGGAAAACCTGCTGATGGCGGCAACCCTCGCCGAAGGCACGACCATCCTCGAAAACTGCGCCATCGAACCCGAAGTCGTCGATTTGGCGGAATGCCTCGTCAAAATGGGCGCGAAAATCAGCGGCATCGGCACATCAACCATGACCGTCGAAGGCGTAAAAGAGCTGCACGGCTGCGAACACAGCGTCGTGCCCGACCGCATCGAAGCCGGTACCTTCCTCTGCGCCGTCGCCATGACCGGCGGCAAAGTCGTCCTGCGCAACGCCGCTCCCAAAACCATGGAAGCCGTATTGGACAAACTCGTCGAAGCGGGCGCGATCATCGAAGCGGGCGACGACTGGATTTCCATCGACATGCAGCAGCGTCCCAAAGCCGTGGACATCCGCACCGTCGTCCACCCCGGCTTCCCGACCGACATGCAGGCGCAGTTTATGGCGATGAACGCCGTTGCCGAAGGCGACAGCCGCGTCGTCGAAACCATCTTTGAAAACCGCTTCATGCACGTTCCCGAACTCAACCGCATGGGCGCGAACATCACCACCGAAGGCAACACCGCCTTCGTCAAAGGCGTGGAAAAACTCTCCGGCGCCGTCGTGATGGCGACCGACCTGCGCGCCTCCGCCAGCCTCGTCATGGCAGGCTTGGTCGCCGGCGGCGAAACCATCGTCGAACGCATCTACCACCTCGACCGCGGCTACGAACACATCGAGAAAAAACTCGGCCAAGTCGGCGCGAAAATCGAGCGGGTACGCGGTTAAGAGCCTTGTGTGAACAGGTCGTCTGAAACGCCCCATCCCGATTTCAGACGACCCCGAGCCTCCATTTCAGACCCAAACCGACCACCATGAGGGGATCATCATGAACTTCAACAACCTGCTCAATCAAATCTTGGGAACCGTTCAAAAAAGCGGCAAATCCGTTTCCGACAGCCCGCTCAATTCTTTTGGCGGCGGCGCTTTGGTCGGCGGACTGGCGTCCATGCTGATGAAGAAAAAAACCGCCAAATCGCTGGTCAAAGTCGGCTCCGTGGCGGCTTTGGGTTATCTGGCGTATCAGGGTTATCAAAACTGGCAGAAAAACAAGCAGCAGGAAGCCGTGCCGCAAGGCGCGTTCGAGCCTGCCGGACTGCTCGCCGAAACACACAGCCGCGTGATTTTGCGCACCATGATTGCCGCCGCGGCTTCGGACGGTCTGATTGACGAAACCGAAAAACAAGTCATCGCCCGTGAAAGCGGCGACGACCCCGAAACCGCCGCATGGCTTGCCGCCGAATACGCCAATCCGGCAACGGTAGAAGAACTCGCCGCCGCCGTCGGCAACGATCAGGCATTGGCAGCGGAAACCTATCTGGCGGCACGATTGGTCTGCGCAGACTTGTCCCGCAAAGAAATCGTCTTCCTCAGCCGCCTGTCGCAAGCCTTGGGACTGGACGACAATCTGGTGGAAAGCTTGGAAAAACAGCTGGAATTGGCATAACGCTTTGTATAGTGGATTAAATTCAAATCAGGACAAGGCGAGGAAACGCCGTACCGGTTTAAAGTTAATCCACTATAAAACCGACCATCCGCGACGAAACGGATAGTCGGTTTTTTATTCGGTTCAACCTTTGCCTGAACACCCGATTCAATGCCAAGGGGTCGTCTGAAAAGTTTCAGACGACCCCTTTTCAACATAACGAGCAGGCTTGTCTTCTCCTCCACCCGATCGCAAAAGAAAGGGAAAGAGCAGCTTTCGGCTACGCGGCATACAGTCCGCAAACCATGCTTTCCCGACATACCGAAAGAAAACCGTTTCCCTGATACGGCTGCGCCCGTTTTGAAATCGCCCTTTTCCCGAAACCCGATCCAATCAAAAAAGGTCGTCTGAAACTTTTCAGACGACCTT
>NZ_KV838063.1:29152-40486 GCF_001838645.1 Neisseria sp. HMSC70E02
AAAAGGTCGTCTGAAACTTTTCAGACGACCTTTGCTTTGACTTCCGACAGCTTGGGGTTTAAAACAGCCCGAGCTTATTTTTTAATCGCGGTACGCATATTGTCGGCGATGTGGGTCGCGCCTGCGGTCAGACCGGACATACCGATCAGCGATGCAGCGGCGAGTTTGATCAATTCTTTCATTTTGAGTCTCTTTCTTGTGTTTGTGTTGCGGATGTTATAGTGGATTAACTTTAAACCAGTACGGCGGTGCCTCACCTTAGCTCAAAGAGAACGATTCTCTAAGGTGCTGAAGCACCAAGTGAATCGGTTCCGTACTATCTGTACTGTCTACGGCTTCGTCGCCTTGTCCTAATTTAAATTTAATCCAATATATCGTCGGGTCGGCTGATTATTTGCCGGCTTCGGCGATGTTTTTGGCGGCGGTCGTCGCGCTGGCGGTCAGACCGGACATGCCAATCAGGGAGGCGGCTGCCAATTTAATTAAGTTTTTCATAGTAATCTCTCTTTCTTTTGTTCCCGCCGCCGAACTGGGCGGTCTGCGGTTCGCGCTTGTGTCGGCATCTGATGCCGGAATCGGTTGAAAGCCGCTCCGCCGCGGGCGGGAAGGTTGTTTGTGGGGGTTTGGGAAGCGTTTAAAATATTTCGTTTGTTTTCAAATTATTTTTTTGCAGCAGTTTCGATATTGCGGGCAACCATAGAGGCTGAAGCGGTAACACCGGCCATACCGATTAAAGAGGCTGCGGCCAAGGTCAATAAATTTTTCATTTCGGGTAATCCTTTTACATATTAATCAAATGTTATTTAACAACATCTGTATTCGTTGCCGACATGTCTGCCATATCGACAGATGTCATGATACCGCCTTAATTGATAAATTATACAGTTTTTTTGTAAAGAAAATAGCGGTATTAATGCTTTAATGTAATTATTTTGATAAATTGTTTTTAGTTTTGAAAATGACACCGATGTCTTGAAGAATGACACCGATGTCTTAGTTACAAGCCGATTACAAATTGTTTATTTTAGAATAGATGCTCTCGGATTTTTTGTTGCCAAATTACATCATTTTAGAAAATTTTTAAATTTTCCTTATATTTTTCAATCAGATAAAAAACAACACTTTTCCGCTTGGTTTTTGGGTTTTTAGCCTCAGACTATAATCACCATTGCCATTTTTTAAATGATCTATCTATTTTTGGCAAAAACAGGTCGTCTGAAACCAAAATCCCTGCCCGACAAACCGGAATCCGCTGTTTTCTTGTGAAATTGCTCAGCAAATCTCTCATCCGGCGCTGCGGCTTATTTCGCTTTGCCCAAAGAGGGCGGTTTTCCAAGCTGTCGGCGGTCAAAGCTCTGTTTGGGCGCGGCGAAACGTGCAAAACCTGTTTTCAGGTTTTCAGACGATCTTTTTGTGTTTATGGGTTGGCAGGGTCGTCTGAAAAGGCTTTCTGTTTCGTCGATGCCGTTTACGCCCCCATCAAATTGATTCGCTACCACTGCTGCGCCCTGCGTTCTGCGAACCGCTGTTCGGCATCGGTTTATCAGTCATTCCGCCTCATCCTATAGTGGATTAAATTTAAATCAGGACAAGGCGCCGAAGCCTGCAGACAGTACAGATAGTACGGCACCGATTCACTTGGTGCTTCAGCACCTTAGAGAATCGTTTTCTTTGAGCTAAGGCGAGGTAACGCCGTACCGGTTTAAAGTTAATCCACTATACTCAAGCGCACAGCGAGCTTGCCCTGCAAACATGCTATATTGCCGTTTTTGCTTTTTCCGTTTTCAGACGACCTATGAATGCCCCGCTCCTCCTGACCGCCGCGCTTGCCTTTTTGTCCGGCGCGCTCATCACTTGGCTGCTCGCCCGCAACAAGGCGCAGACGCAGCAGTTTGCCCTGATGCAATCGCTTGCCGAGTGCCGCCAGCATCTTGAATTTGCCGAACAAAATCAGGCGCAAACCGCATCCGAGCTTGCCGACGCGCGCTATCATGTCCAAGATTTGCAGGGCGAGTTGCAGGAATTGGGCAACCGCTTTGCCGCCGCCGAACGCCAAATCGGCTATCTTCAAGAGCGCGAACAGGAAGCAGGTCGTCTGAAACAAGATTACGCCGAGCTTCAGGAAAACGCGCACAACCTGCACGTCCGCAACGAACGCCTCCACATCCAGCTCGAACAGGAACGCCTCGCCGCCGACGAAAAGCTCAAGCTCCTTGCCGAAGCCCGACAAAGCTTGGGCGACCAGTTCCAAAACCTCGCCAACACCATTTTGGAAGAGAAAAGCCGCCGCTTCACCGAGCAAAACCGCGACCACCTCAGCCAACTGCTGACCCCGCTCAACGAACGCATCCACGGCTTCAGCGAGCTGGTTCAGCAAACCTATGAAAAAGAAGCGCGCGAAAGGCTGACCCTCGAAAACGAACTCAAACGCCTGCAAACCCTCAACACCCAACTGCACAGCGACGCCAAAGCCCTCACCGACGCGCTCACCGGCACGCAAAACAAAACCCAAGGTAACTGGGGCGAGATGATTTTAGAAAGCGTTTTGGAACATTCCGGCCTGCAAAAAGGACGCGAATACACCGTCCAAGCCGCCGCCGTCCGCCAAGAAGAAGACGGCGCGCGCCGCCTCCAGCCCGACGTCCTCGTCAACCTGCCCGAAGGCAAACAAATCGTCATCGACTCCAAAGTCTCGCTAACCGCCTACGTCCGCTACACCCAAGCCGCCGACGCCGAAACCGCCGAGCGCGAACTCGCCGCCCACGTCGCCAGCATCCGCGCCCACATCCGCAGCCTTTCGCAAAAAGACTATACCGACCTCGAAGGCGTGCGCACGCTGGACTTCGTGTTTATGTTCATCCCCGTCGAACCCGCCTACCTGCTCGCCCTGCAACACGATGCCGCCCTGTTCCAAGAATGTTTCGACAAACGCATCATGCCGGTCGGCCCGAGTACGCTGCTCGCCACCCTGCGCACCGTCGCCCACATCTGGCGCAACGAACAGCAAAACCAAAACGCCCTCGCCATCGCGGCAGAAGGCGGCAGGCTTTACGACAAATTCACCGGCTTCGTCCAAACGCTCGAAAGCGTCGGCAAGAACATCGACCAAGCGCAAAGCCAGTTCCAACAAGCCTACAAACAGCTCTCGCAAGGACGCGGCAACCTTGTCAGCCGCGCCGAGAAACTGCGTGCGCTGGGCGTCAAAACCACCAAACGCCTGCAACGCGATTTGGTGGAAACCGCCCAAGAATCGGCTTTGCAGGATAAAGGTTTGCAGGAAGGTGAAGAAGATTGACGGTTTCTTCATCGTCGGGTTTCAGACGACATACCAAAGACAAAAAGGACGCATCATGCGTCCTTTTATAGTGGATTAACTTTAAACCAGGACAAGGCGACAAAGCCGCAGACAGTACAGATAGTACGGCACCGATTCACTTGGTGCTTCAGCACCTTAGAGAATCGTTTTCTTTGAGCTAAGGCGAGGTAACGCCGTACTGGTTTAAAGTTAATCCACTATAATGTTTCAAACCTTATTCGCCAGCAATCCGCGTTTCTAGCTGTCGGCAGAAGAAACAAGGCATCGCGGCGGTAAAAAGGTCGTCTGAAAACTGATTTTTGTTTTTCAGACGACCTTTCGTGTTATCGCGCCTTTATTTCACTTTGCCTTTCAACGCGCCGTAGCCTGCCGCGTCCATTTGTTCCAGCGGGATGAATTTCAGGCTCGCGCCGTTGATGCAGTAGCGCAGGCCGCCTTTGTCTTTGGGGCCGTCGGGGAAGACGTGTCCCAAGTGCGAATCGGCGGCATGGCTGCGCACTTCGGTGCGGCGCATGTTGTAGCTGAAATCGTCGTGTTCGGTAACGGCGGCGGCGTTAATCGGGCGGGTGAAGCTCGGCCAGCCGCAGCCGGAATCGAATTTATCGGCAGAACTGAACAGGGGTTCGCCGCTGACAATGTCCACATAAATGCCGGGTTTGAACAGGTGGTCGTATTCGTGGCTGAAGGCGTATTCGGTCGCGCTTTTTTGGGTAACTTGGTATTGCTCTTCGGTCAGGATGCGTTTGAGTTCGGCATCGCTGGGTTTTTTATACGTTGCCGCGTCGAAGCCTTTGCCTTGCGGGACGGCTTTGGTTTTGCCCGGCAGCGGTTCGTCGGCTTTGCGGATGTCGATGTGGCAGTAGCCGTTGGGGTTTTTAATCAGGTAGTCCTGATGGTATTCCTCAGCGTCGTAGAAGTTTTTCAGCGGCTCGTTTTCAACAACGAGGGGCTGTTGGTATTTTTGCTGCTCGCGTTTGAGGGCGGCGGCGATGACGGCTTTTTCGGCGGGGTCGGTGTAATACACGCCGCTGCGGTATTGCGTGCCGGTGTCGTTGCCTTGTTTGTTGAGGCTGGTCGGGTCAACGACGCGGAAATAGTATTGCAGGATGTCGTCGAGGCTGAGTTTGTCGGCATCGTAGGTGACTTTGACGGTCTCGGCATGACCTGTATCGCGGTAGGACACGTCTTCGTAGCTCGGATTTTTCGTTTTGCCGTTGGCGTAGCCGGATACTGCGTCAACCACGCCATCTATGCGTTGGAAATAGGCCTCCAAGCCCCAAAAGCAGCCGCCGGCGAGGTAGATGGTGCGCGTGTTCATGATTTTTGAATCCTTTTTCTGTGTGTCGGGTTTGTAGAACGCGTTTTTCAGACGACCTAAATCGGCATTCGGGTCGCGGATTAACGCCAATGCCTGCGCTTCGTTGATGCTGCCTTTGACGATGCGCTGCACGTCGCCGTCTTTACCGATTAACGCCCAAGAAGGGTAAACGCTGATATTCAGGCTTTGGGCGATGGTGCCGCCGTTGTCGGTCACGACGGGCAGCTTGGGATAGTTCAAACCGGCATACCATTTTTGAAAGTCGCCGTCTTTTTTCTCGTGCAAAAAGCCGGGGGACGCAACGGTAATCAGGTTGGCGGAGCTGAACCGCTTATCCTGCGCCCATTTTTCGGTCTGCCCCAATTCGGACAAACACAAAGGACACCAGCTCGCCCAGAATTTAATCAGGGTCGGTTTGTCTTTTTTTAAATAAACACTGGCGGGGCGGTTGTCCGCGGTTTTTAAAGTGGACAAAGTGTGCGGCACGGTCGCGGCTTCGGCATCGGCGATTTTGGGCGAACAGGCGCCCAGCGCAAACAGACAGCCGAACTTGGCGCAAAGGGAAAAGAAGGTACGGGGTTTCATCTCTAATGTTTCCTGTGTGGACGGTTTGTATGATTAGACGTTGGGAATGTCCAAACCTTACAGCCTTGCACATAAAAAAGCAAAAGGTCGTCTGAAAATAAACGCCTATATTATTAAATTTGCATTTTCAAACAGCATTTCCATTGCAGCGGCGGCATAAAAGGCATACACTGACTACACACGACTACAACAACAGGAGAACTTGAAATGAAACAATTGGCCATGTACATCAACGGACGCTTTGAAAACGATTTCAACGGCGAATGGCGCGACGTATTGAACCCTTCCACCGAAGAGGCCATCGCCCGCGAACCTAAAGGCGGCAAAGCGGACGTTGACCGCGCCGTAGCGGCGGCGCGTGCGGCGCAACCGGCATGGGAGCGGCTGCCTGCGGTCGAACGCGGCGCGTATTTGCGCAAAATCGCCCAAGGCATACGCGAACGCGCCGACGAGTTGACCGACACCATCGTTGCTGAAGGCGGCAAAACCAAAGACTTGGCGCGCGTGGAAGTCATGTTCACCGCCGACTATCTCGATTACCAAGCCGAATGGGCGCGCCGTTACGAAGGCGAAATCATCCAAAGCGACCGCCCGCGCGAAAACATTTTATTGTTCAAACGTCCGCTGGGCGTCGTGGCAGGCATCCTGCCGTGGAACTTCCCCTTCTTCCTGATTGCCCGCAAAATGGGCCCTGCTTTGGTCACGGGTAACACCATCGTCGTCAAACCCAGCAGCGTGACCCCGATCAACTGCCACATTTTCGCCGAAATCGTCGATGCGGTCGGACTGCCCGCAGGCGTGTTCAACGTGGTGAACGGTCCCGGCGCGGAAATCGGCAATGCCTTGTCCGCCCATCCGCAAGTCGATATGGTCAGCCTGACCGGCTCCGTCGAAGCAGGCCGCCAAGTGATGGAAGCCGCTTCCGCCAACATCACCAAAGTCTCGCTGGAACTCGGCGGCAAAGCCCCCGCCATCGTTTTGAAAGACGCGGATTTGGACTTGGCAGTGAAATCCATCTTGGCTTCGCGCGTCGGCAACACCGGTCAAATCTGCAACTGCGCCGAGCGCGTCTATGTCCACAGCAGCCTGAAAGACGCGTTCATTGAAAAAATGACCGCCGCCATGAAAGGCGTGCGCTACGGCAACCCTGCCGAAGCCGAAGCAGGCGCGCTGGAAATGGGCCCGTTGATTGAAGAGCGCGCCGTCAAAGCCGTTGCCGAAAAAGTGGAACGCGCCGTCAAACAAGGTGCGACGCTGGTCTGCGGCGGCAAACGCGCCGAAGGACGCGGCTATTTCTTCGAGCCGACCCTGCTGACCGACACCGACAACAACATGGACATCATGAAGGAAGAAACCTTCGGCCCCGTCCTGCCTGTTTCCACTTTCGACACGCTCGACCAAGTCATCGCCTTGGCAAACGACTGCGAATTCGGTCTGACCAGCTCCGTGTACACCACCAACCTGAACGAAGCCTTCTACGTCACCCGCCGCCTGCAATTCGGCGAAACCTACATCAACCGCGAAAACTTCGAAGCCATGCAGGGCTTCCACGCGGGCTGGAAAAAATCCGGTATCGGCGGCGCGGACGGCAAACACGGTTTGGAAGAATATCTGCAAACCCAAGTCGTTTATCTGGAAACCAATATTTGATAACGCCTTGATGCGTTGACATAAAAGGTCGTCTGAAAATTTTCAGACGACCTTTTTCTATGTTCGGACGCAACGATTAAGGCGGGACACGAAACATCATCGCGACGGTTCAAACCAGACGATTTGTCCTTTATCGATATGTATCGGCACGGTATCGCCGGCGGGTAGCTGTCCGGCGGGCAGAAGGGTAGTCAGTTCGCCGTATTCGGGGTGGGCGAAGGTCAGGCGCAGGCTGTCTGGCAAGGGCGTGAGGGACAGGATGCGGCAGGGTGTGCCTTGCGGGTCGGGACGGATGGCGTGTGTCGGGATGTGGCGCGCATCGTCGGTGTTGGGCAGCCCGAGCAGGCGGGCGGCTTGGGCGTCGGCGGGGCGGCGGAAGAGTTCGGCGGGTGTGCCGTATTGGAGGA
The DNA here is from genome assembly GCF_001838645.1 of Neisseria sp. HMSC70E02. Lineage (NCBI taxonomy): Bacteria > Pseudomonadati > Pseudomonadota > Betaproteobacteria > Neisseriales > Neisseriaceae > Neisseria > Neisseria sp. HMSC70E02. The sequence continues at coordinate 36,429 of NZ_KV838063.1, forward strand.
TGCGCCCTTCGTGCATGAGGGCGATATGGTCTGCCAGCGCGGCGGCTTCTTCGGGGGAATGGGTTACGAGGATGGCGGGGATGTTTTGACGGCGGATGCTCTCGTTGGTCAGGCGGTAGAGGTTGTGGCGCAGGTGGGTGTCGAGGCTGGAGAAGGCTTCGTCCAAGAGGAGCAGGGACGGTTTGATAATCAGGGCGCGGGCGAGGGCGAGGCGTTGCTGTTCGCCGCCGGAGAGGCTGCCGGGTTTGCGGCGGGCTTCGTTTTCCAAACCGATGTCGCGCAGCGCCTGCATGGTTTGTGCTTCGATTTCGGCTTTGGGTAGGTGGCGCATTTTGAGTCCGAAGCCGACGTTTTCTTGGGCGGTCAGGTGCGGGAACAGGGCGTAGTCTTGAAACATCAGCGAGACGTTGCGTTTTTCGGGCGGGACGGCGGTGATGTCCTGCCCGTCCAGCCAGACTTCGCCGCTGTCGGGCTTGGCGATGCCGGCAATGATTTTGAGCAGGGTGGATTTGCCGCAGCCGGAGCGTCCGAGGACGGCGAGGGTTTCTCCTGCGGAGACGGTCAGGCTGATGTGGTCGGCGACGGTTTTGCTGTCGAAGCGTTTGCAGATGTCGGTAAGTCGGAGCATGGGTTTCAGACGACCTTTTGGGGAATCGTGAAAGGGAAACGGCGGGGTTTTGTTTATTGGTTTCGTTTAGCGGCAAAGGCTGTCCAGCCAAAGGCTTAACGGATGCTGCCTGTCGAGCGCGCCGTAGCGTTTGAGGGCTTCGAGGGTAACGAGCTGGGCATCGTGCATCATGGTTTGGGACAACATGGTTTCGATGAGTTGCGAAACGTTCATCAATTCAAACCCTGCGACTTCGCCGTCTTGGTTTTCGGGGCGGACGGATTCGGGCAGGACGATGTCGAAGATGTGCAGGATTTCGTTGTGGATGCCGCGCGATACGGGGCGCAGGCTGTGGATTCGGGCGGCGGCTCGGAGGTTGCCGAGGGCGGGCGGCATCAGTCCGGCTTCTTCTTCGCTTTCGCGGCAGACGGCTTCAAACGGGGTTTCGCCGCTGGCAATGCCGCCGCCGACGAGGTTGTCGAGTTTGTCGGGATCGACGGCTTTGTGCGGACTGCGGCGGCCTATCCAAAAATGCCAGCGGCCGTCGGTTTGCACCAATCCGTTGAGGTGGACGGCTTGGCTCATGAGTCCGAACGGGCGGAAGGCGGCGCGTTCCAACGCAAAGAGAACCTTGCCCGCGTCGTCGCACACGTCAAACTTTTCGTCGCGCCAGCCGTGCAGCAGTCCGAGGCTTTTCCATTCGTGCGCCAAGTGCTGCAAACTGTCGCCCATCGCCAGCCAGTTGTCCGTTTGCAGGCAGAGGTCGTCTGAAATTTCAGAAAGCCCTTCCTGCCAGTCTTGTTTGATCCGTTCGCGCCAAAACGGATTCAGACGACCCAAAGCCAGCCCGTTCAGATAGAGCGTGCTCCAGTCGTCCGAGGCGCCGTAACTTACCCGCGCCCAATCGTAGAGCGCGTCGTGGGTGCGGCGGTCGAGTGTTTCGGAAAAACAAGGGCGCGAAGACATGGCTGTTCCTCAATCCAATCAATACATAATCATAAAGCGGATTGTATCTGCTCCGCTTCAATTTGCAACCAACTCTATCCATAGCCGGACGGCACACGCTGCAAAGCCAAACCGCCCGAAAACCGCTATAATCGTCCCATTCTGTCGGAGGTCCAACACCATGAGCGAATTGAGCGAAATTCTCGCCTATAACCAAAATTTTGTCGAATCGGGCGAATACGAAAAATATTTCACTGACAAATATCCCGGCCGCGAACTGGCCATCCTGTCCTGCATGGACGCGCGCATCATCGAGCTGCTGCCCGACGCGCTCGGACTGAAAAACGGCGACGCCAAGCTCATCAAAAACGCCGGCGCAGTCGTTACCCATCCTTGGGGTTCCGTCATGCGCAGCCTTTTGGTCGCCGTGTTCGAACTCAAAGTCAAAGAAATCATGGTCATCGCCCACCACGACTGCGGCATGAAGGGGCTGAACGCCGCCGGTTTCCTTGAAAAAGTACACGAAAGCGACATTCCCGACGACCGCATCGAAACCTTGCGCAACGCCGGCATCGACCTCGACAACTGGCTGACCGGTTTCGACAACGTAGAAGACAGCGTCCGCCACACCGTCAAAGTCATCCGCAACCACCCGCTTATGCCCGCCGACATCGCCGTCCACGGACTCGTCATCCACCCGACCACCGGCAAACTCACCCTGGTTGTCGACGGCAGCCCCGAGGCAAAAAGCCTTTCAGACGACCCCGCCAACCCATAAACCCGAAAGGTCGTCTGAAACCCAAACAGAGCGCACACCCCACACCCAAGGACACCCATGAAAAACATCGGACTTTTCGGCGGCACCTTCGACCCCATCCACAACGGCCACCTCCACATCGCCCGCGCCTTCGCCGACGAAATCGGACTCGACACCGTCGTCTTCCTGCCCGCAGGCGACCCCTACCACAAAGACCCGTCCCGCGCCTGTGCCCAAGACCGCCTCATCATGACCGAACTCGCCATCGCCGACGACCCCCGCTTCGCCGCCAGCGACTGCGACATCGTCCGCGACGGCGCGACGTACACCTTCGACACCGTCCAAATCTTCCGCCAGCAATTCCCCGCCGCCCAACTTTGGTGGCTCATGGGCAGCGACAGCCTCATGAAACTGCACACTTGGAAAAAATGGCAGACCCTCGTGCGCCAAACCCACATCGCCGTTGCCATGCGCCAAGGCGACAACCTCAACCAAACCCCGCGCGAACTCCACGCCTGGCTGGGCGAAGCCCTCCAAAACGGCAGCGTCCGCATCCTCAACGCCCCCCTGCACAACACCTCCTCCACCCAAATCCGCCAAACCCTCCAAAGCGGCAGACTTTCAGACGACCTCCCGCCCCAAGTCGCCCGCTACATCCGCGAACACGAACTGTACCAAAGCGGAAAATAGCGTAAATTCATACAGATAAGTTATAATACCGTCCAAACCCCATTTCATTCCCACCATTAGGAAAACAATGAACGAACAAGAACTGCAAGACCTGCAAAAAATGGTCGAAACCGCCGTCGAAGCCCTCGAAGACATCAAAGCCAAAGACATCTCCGTCCTCCAAACCCAAGAAAAAACCTCACTGTTCGCCCGCATGATCATCGCCAGCGGCGACAGCACCCGCCAAGTCAAAGCCCTCGCCAACAACGTCGCCGTCAGCCTCAAAGAAGCCGGCTTCGAAATCCTCAGCACCGAAGGCGACAGCGGCGAATGGACGCTCGTTGACGCAGGCGACCTCGTCGTCCACGTCATGCTGCCCGCCGTCCGCGACTTCTACGACATCGACACCCTCTGGGGCGGCGAAAAACCCAGCTTCCACGCCGGCGCGCAAAAACCCTGGCACGCCGCCGACTAAGCCATCACCCCAAGCCGTCTGTGCATACAGACGGCTTTATTGCGCACACCTGAACCCCCTTTGCCCAAACCGAAGTTTTCAGACGACCCTTTGACCGAACAACCAAAATATCGGATTCAAAAATCCCGTTTCACCATCATTCAAACCAAAAGGTCGTCTGAAAACTTTCAGACGACCCCATCCGACCAAGGAAACCCATGAATATCACCGTCCTCGCCGTCGGCACCAAAATGCCCCGCTGGGTGGACGAAGCCGTCGGCGAATACGCCAAACGCTTCGGACGCGACGTCGCCTACACCCTCAAAGAAATCAAACCCGAAAAACGTGGCGCAGGCGTCAACGCCGCACAAGGCATGGCGGCGGAAGAAAAACGCATCCTCGAAGCCATCCCCCAAGGCGCATTCCTCATCGTCCTCGACGAACGCGGCAAAGCCCCGACCTCCGTCGAGCTGGCGGAACACCTCAAAAGCTGGCAGCAAAACGGCGAACACGTCTGCTTCGTCATCGGCGGCGCCGACGGCATGACCGACCGCCTCAAACAACAAGCCCGCATGATGATGCGCCTCTCCAGCCTCACCCTCCCGCACGGTATGGTGCGCGTCCTG
>NZ_KV838063.1:40586-41019 GCF_001838645.1 Neisseria sp. HMSC70E02
CCGAACAGCTCTACCGCGCCGTCTCCATCCTCCATAACCACCCCTACCACCGCGAATAATATAGTGGATTAACTTTAAACCAGGACGGCGTTACCTCTCCTTGTCGTACTATCTGTACTGTCTGCGGCTTTGTCGCCTTGTCCTGATTTATGTTAATTCCACTATAAAAGCCGTACCCGCAGGCAGGCTTCGTGTGTCCACCGCATAAATCGGGCGCAAGCGTATCTGTTGCGAATTCAATACATAAAGAAATAGTAAACTAGGAAATATTCAGATATTGTTTGAATGCCCGCCATAAGGACGATAAGATACCGACCTCATTTTATAAGGGATTGATTTAGAAACAGTTCGGGCTTGACGAAGGCAACTTCGCCGTATGGTTTGGAAGTGAAAAAAATACAATCCCCATTTTGATACCACACAACGATAAAGA
>NZ_KV838064.1:0-4334 GCF_001838645.1 Neisseria sp. HMSC70E02
AGGCATACTCGTCAGCGCACAAAACCAAGACGCCAACGGCAAAGTGCTGGATATGGACGATGCCATCGCGCAGATTGAACAGGCACTCTCCCTCGCCAAAAGCCTGAACAAAGCCGCCCAAACCGCCAACAACCACCACACCGATGAAGAAACCCAAAGGGGTCGTCTGAAAGACGCCCTCAAAGACCTGAAAGAGGCCGGTTTGATCCAAACCGCCCCCGCCGGCATCGCCACCGCAACCCAACAAAGCCAACTGCACACTGCCAATGAAAACATCCACCTCGTCAGCGGCAACCATACCGACATCACCGCCGGCCAAAGCCTGACCGCCCATGCAGTAGAAAGCCTCAACCTGTTTGCGCAAAGCAGCGGCATCAAGGTGCAGGCCAATCAGGGCAAAGTGGAAGTGCAGGCACAGAATGACGAGCTGCAGTTGAATGCGCTGAAGGATACGGTACTGACCAGCAGTGCGGGCAGAGTAAATATTGCAGCGCAAGAGGAAGTTTTAATTACCTGTAAAGGCGCATACATCAAATTCTCGAATGGAGAAATTGAGATTGGCAGTCCGAAGCTGGTACGGGTGAAGGCGCCGTTGGAGGTGACGGGGCCTGCCAGTATGAATTACAACCATCCATCATGGCCGAAAACAATACCTAAAATTCCTTTGAAATTGAAGGTGGGACAATCGGCTCATGGGGGCGGAGGTTTTGCCGGTATGCCTTATGTTTTATTTGCGGACGGTGTAGAAAAAATGAAAGGGATACTCAATGCGAAGGGTGAGTTGGAAATAGAACATGAATTGACTACAGGTAAGTATAAGGTAGAGCTTGCCAATGGTCGGGTATTCCATTTGCCAGTTGTCAAGAAATGTGAAGGAAAAGATAAATACACCAGCAAAGGTTTCTTCCCGGGAAGTGCAAATCCGGAAGTTGAAGAATACGCCAAATTAGTTCAAGGAATTTTTACGGATAATAACGATGCCAAATGATCCAAAAACACAAAGTAAGTCTAAGCCCAAGAATGGCCAAATGCCGATTACTCAAAAAAAATCTACAGTAACCGAAAGCTGGTTTGTCGGTAAAGGAGGGAATAAAAATGTACCTTCTGCCGAGCAAGCTACTTTTCTTTCGCTGGTAAACGGAGAAGTCGCATTCGGCGAGCTGTATGACTCGATCGAAAAAGCAAAAAAAAGTGTAGAGATAGTCTGCTGGGGTTTCCAACCTTCCATGTATTTTAAAAGGGGGGTGAATTTGGCAGGTGCGCCTATTGGCGAGTTGCTGATGGAAAAGTTCATACAGAACAATGTAGATGTCAAAATACTATGTTGGCAGACAAACCCTTTTGCAACAGAAAAATTTCTTGAAGACAATACACCGGGCAGAAGTACTTTATTGTTCATGCATGAATACTTGGCGTATGAACATTTCTTAGACTTTATACTGGAACCTGACAGCATTTATAACCATTTTGAGAAATTGGAAAAAGAAAAATTTCTAGAGCCTAAAGTTGCTATGCATAAAATGGGTTCTAGAGAGAGGCATAAATTTTATCGTGGAAAACGCAGTCATTCCGTAGAACAAAGGCGTTTTGACTGGGCATGGTACGATGCCGTGGAAGGTTACAATACCATTACAAGCGATGAAGAATTTCACAAAACCATGGAGGAATTTCAAAGTCTGCATGATGAATTCCACGGTCTGGGGATGGGGGCTGTCGGATTTGTCTTGAGGGTTAAAAAGAGCGTTGGCACCGGAATAGACGAATTTAAGGAATTCTTTGATACCCATTTATTACCAGATTGGATTAAGGAATTGAGAGATGGATGGCGGAATATGCGTTTTGGCATTAGAGAGGAAATCCATTTCCGTTTGATGAATTATGTGCATACTGCCGCCCAAGGATTATATGAGGAATATAGGGATGGAAAATTAGTTAAAACCGCTATTGGTGTCGTGTCCAAGGTTACAGGCCTTAACAGTAATGGTCCGGTAAACGATGTTGATGACTTGCGTATTGCCTTATTTGATAAGTTGTTTGCAAAAGTAAAAGAAGAAGTTAAGGGAACAGAACCGGTTCACCTAATCGATCAAGTTAAGGGGAGTGTCACAAGTCGTCTAGAGAAATTGGGCGGATTAAAAGACAACCTAGAAAGTATTTGGGATTTATTTTTTAATTTCAATTTATTCCGTAATTACGTCAATTGTATGAATTACTATTTCTTATTGCGAAACGAAAAGAAATATCCTAATACAATGGCTTTTATGCGTCTGCGCAACCAAGAGGATTATAAAAATCGGAAACAAAAAGTCTCTTTTCTTCCTCGGGAAATTAACCCTGCAATTTTCCCGAAAGATTTCCCCTTTGAAGATAAAGGATTGTCCGCTTTAACCAAAGACGTATTGAGATTTACACCAACCCATCATCAAAAAAGCGTCATGATTGACTATACCGATCCAAAATCGGCAGTTGGTTTTGTGATGGGGCACAATATGCTTGACCGTTATTGGGATACTAGTGACCACTATGCTTTGCCTGATGAGTATAAAACCTATACAACGAGCAGAAAAGGTCCAGGAGAAGTCGTAGAGCTGGAAAAGTTAGAAAATATAGAAGAAAGTCAAATGCGCGGACGTGATCCAAGCGCAGGTGCATTTTTTGGTACGCCGCGTCAGGATATCTCCTGTAAGTTGACAGGGAAAGTGTTGTACGACATTGATGCCAATTTTGTTCAAGGTTGGAATAAAGCAATTGAAGACAACGGTTATTACCAAAACCGGATGGATAAAATAGAGCCGGTTGAACGTGTGAAGCGTGAACAGTTCAAGCCCCAAAACGTTGAAAAAGACGATTCGCAAACAGAGTTGCTATATGCTCAAGTTCTGCGTACACAGCCCGAATATCAGGAAGAAAACATACTGGCTTTATATAATCAAAATTTCAAAATGGCAACTTCCTATATCTATTTTGAAAACCAGTATTTCCGTTTCCCTCCATTTGCTGAAGCATTACGCGATAGCTGTAAAGAGCGTAAAAACTTTGCCGAACGTTTTGGGATTGATGCTTCTGGGATGCAGCCTCTTTGTGTCTTTGTGGTTACCAATTCTTCTAAAGAAGGGTTAGGACCGGGAATGATCAACACTGAACGCATGCTTGCAAGTTTGGGGCGTCGTGATGTTATGCCTACTGTCGCACGTGAACGTATTTTGGAGCAGGCAGGGTATGGCAATGCAATACAACGCATGTTCCCCAATCTTTCCGCAGACAGTATTTGGCGCAAAATCCTACCCGATTTTATTTTGCCGCCTCCGCCGTTGAAACCTATTGAAGGTCTGAACGATAGGGAAGTCAAAGAGAGGGAGCTGGCGGAGAAAGTCAAAAAGACAAAAAATACTGAAGAGCTTCGCAAAATTTTGAAGGAAGATTTGGAAAAAGAAGGTATCAAGGTGCATATTTGTACATTGGTTGCCGAAGACTGGGAAGAAATTTATATCCATTCCAAACTTTGCCTAATCAACGATACCTTCGCTACGCTCGGTTCTGCCAATATCAATACACGTAGTATGCAGATAGACAGTGAGTTAAATGTAGCTGTCGAAAGTCAGCCGGCTTCATACAAGATAAGGCATGAAACTTGGGGGTGGCATACGAATGGTAATGAAGAGATGAATCCAGGAGAGCAGCTGGTAGATCCCGTGGTATCTAATGAAGTCTTTAAAACATGGGAGAGTTTGTTGGAAGATAATAAAGTTATGAAAAAGGCAAAACGGGCCAGAATAATGCCACTTCTGGAGTTTGATTTAACTAATAAAAACCAAGTCTATACCCAAGATTTGGATTAGGAAATGATATGAGGATCAAAATTTTATCCGCTATATTAATCAGTATCCCATTACTGACTGCATGTGATATAGGTAGAGAACTAGCCAAGGTTGCAATTGATGTCGTTAAAAATCCCCAAACAGAAACAGGAAAACAAGTTATGGGCTCATATTCCTCTAAACTTAAGAACTTAGAATTTACCTGTGTCAAAGAACAGTTTCCTTCTTTGCCACAGGAAGCTGATCAACTATATCGCTACGCCCTTTACCACGATTTTAAAAACCGTTGGCTGCCTAAACCGGGCGTACTTGACCGTTATCTGCCGTATTACCGTATTGCCGCCGCTAACGGACATTGGCAGGCAAACCTGACTTTGCAGGAAATCTTGCTGAAAAGTAAAGACATCAATATCGAAACCCGCGAACGTCGTGGCGAGGGTATTTATTGGAACGAGAAGCTAATGAAAATCCTACCCGCCAGTGCACATTATTGGTGGTCGCTTTATATTGATGTCG
>NZ_KV838064.1:4434-13761 GCF_001838645.1 Neisseria sp. HMSC70E02
GGTGGTCGCTTTATATTGATGTCGGTTACGGTCCCAAACATGGTGCAGACGATTCGATTATTTATCTGCGCAAAGCTGCGGATTTGGGTAATGCCAAGGCGCAATATGAGGTAGCTGAGCTGTTAATGAAAATACAGGATGAATCTAGTCATTTTGTCAGATTAGAAATAGCCAATAAGATGCAGGCTTGTGCTGCGGAGCAGGTACGTCCCGATGCAAATGCTGCAATGGCGGCAACCTCATGGCAGAAAATGATACAAAAAAATTATCAGCAGGCTTTGTTTTACGCACATCAAGGAGTAAAAGCAGGCAAAGATACTTCAGCATATATAGCAGGTAACGCTTTCTATCATAAAAATCCTAAGAGTAGTTATAAACAATGGGGAATCCCTGAGGATAAAGAGCGTTCGCGCCGATATGGAATCATTTCCGACTATCTAACCCGCCGAGCACACCTAAAACCCGAACTCAACGTTCACGATCTAGACGAAATTGTCCCGCTACCCCCGGCAAAACTGCCGAGCTGGGACGGTAAAATCGCCATCCAACGTTTTGAAGAAGGTCCGGCCCCGGCAAAACCATCCGATGAACTGGTACGCAGATTGGCGCAACAGGCGGGATTGGATCCAAATACCGGGCTGCCCAAGTAAATAAAAGAGGCTGACAGAGGATAAAGCCTGAAGGTCGTCTGAAACATGGTTTTCAATAGTTGAGTTTCAAACTTGTTGAAACCGCACTTTCAGACGACCTTCATCTAAACACCAACTTTGGGATGGTTTCCCATACAATTTGAACCAAATACACACTATTTCAATAAAAAACAATGAGAACCAAACATATACCGTCCCTTTTATCTACTATATTAGTGAGCATGCCATTGCTTTCTGCATGCGATGTTGGTAGGGAAATGGCAAGGTCTGCGATGGATATGGTCAGAAATCCCCAAACAGACGTGGGCAAGCAAGTTTTGGGTTCATCTTCTTACAAACATTCCAAACTCAAGAACTTAGAATTTACCTGCGTCAAAGAACAGTTCCCGTCCTTGCCACAGGAAGCAGATCAACTATACCGATACGCCCTTTACCACGATTTTAAAAACCGTTGGCTGCCCAAACCTGGAGTGCTCGACCGTTATTTGCCGTATTACCGTATTGCCGCAGCCAACGGACATTGGCAGGCAAACCTGACCTTGCAGGAAATCTTGTTAAAGAGCAAAGACATTAATCTCGAAACCCGCGAACGTCGTGGCGAAGGTATTTACTGGAACGAAAAGCTGATGAAAATCCTGCCTGCCAGCGCACATTATTGGTGGTCGCTTTATATTGATGTCGGTTACGGTCCAAAACATGACCCTGATGATGCAATAATTTATTTACGCAAGGCTGCAGATTTGGGGAATGCCAAGGCGCAGTACGAGGTAGGTGAATTGTTGATGAAAGTTGTGGATAAAGAAAGTAAACAGTATAGACTGAAAATTAGTGATGCTATGCATCAATGTGCAGCAGAGCAAATATATCCTGATGCAAATGCGGCTAAATCAATGACTGCGGCATTTTCTGTTCATGGGGCATATAACAAAGCGGTGTTTTATGCACATCAGGGAGCTAAGGCAGGGGAAACTTCTTCGGCGCATATAACTAGAATGGCTTTTTATAGTGATAATCTTAAAAGTCGTTATAAACGATGGGATATTCCTGAAGATAAAGAACGTTCACGCCGATATAAAATTATTCGTGAATTTCTTGTAACTCATGCACACCTAAAACCCGAACTCAACGTTCACGATCTAGACGAAATTGTCCCGCTACCCCCGGCAAAACTGCCGAGCTGGGACGGTAAAATCGCCATCCAACGTTTTGAAGAAGGTCCTGCTCCGGCAAAACCATCCGATGAACTGGTGCGCAGATTGGCGCAGCAGGCGGGATTGGATCCGAATACCGGGCTGCCGAAGTAAAGAAACCAAGGCGTGTTAAAAGTAGTTTGACCGCGTTCAAAGGTCGTCTGAAAGCGCTACTTTGATGAAATGAAAAATACTCAAATGCTTTTCAGACGACCTTGCGTCACAAACGGCCATACTGTAATTGGCTTTTATAGAGAATGACCGTAAACGGCTATGACGTTATACCGCTCTAAATTTTGTTAAACCACTACAATAAAAACATGATGAAGCACACACCTATACCTTATGAGCGTCAGGAAATCATCCGACGTGAGCGTGAGTTGGCTAAATATGCCAATACTATGGATAGTTTGTTTTGCATTCCTTTTACCAAACAAGGAATCGGCGTTGATGCCATATTGTCGCTGATTCCTTTTGTCGGGGATATTGCCGGGCTTTTTTTGACGATGAAGGCTTTTCGTATGGGGCGGGAGTTGGGCGTGCCGGATCATAAAATGCGTCCTGCCGTATATCTTGCTTTTGCCGATATGGTGCTCGGCATGATTCCTGTCGTCGGTACGCTTATCGATATTTTCTTGCAGCCGAGCCGCCGTACTTTGAAAGTCATCAATGAATATGTGCGCAGCGAGTATGGTGTAGATTGTGACCTACATTTGGAGCGCCCGTTTATGCACGCGGCTTTGGAGAAGAAACAGCAGCAATCAGATTTTTGGCGCAAACCTGTTTCGGCTTGGCTTTATCTGCATATACCTGATTTTTTCGGTTTGATTGTGCTGGTGTTGATGGGTTGGATAACGGTTGCGGTAAGCAAATGGGCGTGGAGCGGTATGACTTATCTGTTTCATGCTGTTGCCGGTTGGTTTTGAGCGGATAGATAATTTATCGTGAATGGCTTTCAACTGGTATGGTGTTGCCTGTTCTGAACTCAAATGCGTCTTATGAATTAGAAAAGGTCGTCTGAAAAATCGATATTTGATTTTTCAGACGACCTTTTTGCAAAGTGCAAACGGTTGTAAAAAATGGGATGTAGAGAGAGTGAGAAATTTAGTTTAACCAAAAACGGAATACTAAATAAAACACCAAAATCAATACGCCCGCCCATACGATAACCATAAATCCGGCGACAGCCCGACCGAGTCGGTAAACGGGGTTTTTGCGTTCGTCTTCCAAAAGCGGATTAGGGGCGTTGCGTTGTTCTTCGGACATGGTCATCTCTGTTGTGAATGGGTGGCAAAAGCGTAAGGGTACGCCGATGGACGGGAAGATTCAAGCAGGGCGGTTTAATTTTCTCCGTATTCAAAAACATCGTCTTCATTCCAACTGCTTTTGAGCGCGGCGTGGATGGTGTCCATATCGAAGCCGCGATAGGCGAGGAAGCGCGCTTGTTTTTGCTTGTCTTTCAAATCGGCGGCAGGCTGTTTGAATTTTTTGCGCAGCACGGCGACTGCGGTTTGCAGTTCGCTCTCTTTGTCGGGCATGAATTCGCGGCTGACGGTTTCGTCTATGCCTTGCTGCGCCAATGCCTGTTTCAGACGCAGGGAACCGTGTTGGCGGCTTTTGCTGTGGATGTAGGCTTCGGCGTAGCGTTGGTCGGATTGCCAGTTGCGTTCGGCAAATTCATCCAACACGTTTTCCAATTCTTCTTCGCTTTCGGCATACGGGGCGAGCTTGCGCTTAAGCCCGACGCGGCTGATTTCCTGTCGGGAAAGGATGTCCATCGCGCGGGCGCGCAGGGATTTTTGGGGTTTCATGCAGAGGTCGTCTGAAAAGGTCGATTCGTAGGTCAGTCGATTCGTAGGTCAGATTCTTGAATCTGACTTGTGTGTCGTAGGATAGAGGAGAGATAAGCAACTTTCATTCCGTCATTCTCTTTGTTCGATAATGACGAATCTTTTTATTTCCACGGCTCTATTTTCAGACGACCTTTGAAGTGGAAATAAAGGTCGTCTGAAAACAAGGATACTGATTACTCGCCGTCTTCCGCTTTTTTCGGTCGCAGGTTTTCATAAATTTCGGGCAGCGAGCCGATAATCCAATCGGGCTTGGTCGCTTTGTCTTGCGAGAGCAGGGTCATGTCGCCGTAGCCGAAGGTGACGCCGACGCTGAGGCAGCCTGCGGCTTTGGCGGCGATGATGTCGTTGCGGGAGTCGCCGACCATGATCATGTTGGCGGGATTGATGCCCAAGACTTCGGCGGCGTGTTGTAACGGCAGCGGGCTGGGTTTCTTTTCGGGCAGGCTGTCGCCGCCGAGGATCAGGCTGAAGTAGTCGGCGAGTCCGAGTTGTTTCAAGAGTTCGGCGGCGAGGATTTCGTTTTTGTTGGTGATGACCACCAGCGGGATGCCCAGTGATTTGAGCAATGCCAGTCCGGCTTCGGTTTCGGGGTAGGGGCGGGTAAAGTCGCTCAAGTGGTCGCGGTAGTATTTCATGTAGAACACGAAACCTTTTTCCCATAAATCGGGCGCGGCTTCTTGGTCGCGGTCGTTGGTGATGACGCGGTGGACGAGTTTGCCGATGCCATCGCCGACGTAGCTTTCTACTGTTTTGGCAGGCAGCGGCTCCATGCCGAGATATTCGCGCATGGCTTCGGCTGCGGCGGCAAGGTCGGGGACGGAATCGCATAGTGTGCCGTCCAAATCAAAGGCGGCGGCTTGGACGTGTTCGATGGCGGCGGTCATAATGTGTTTTGCTCGTGAATGACAGGGACGCGTATTTTAACATTGATTCGGCGGGCAGGCTTGGAAGCTGCTGATGCCGGTTTGGTATTCGGTTTGCAGCGGGTGGTTTTTATTTTATTGGGATACGGTAGGCTAAGAGTGATGAAATAGAGTTACAGCTTAAATATTACAATGAATTAATTTAGAAACTTTACAAGAAAAATACTTGCCTAAAATTTTATTTTCATGGATAATCCGATTCGTTAGCTGGTTCGAGTAGTCAGTTAATAGTTTCTCCTCTATTTCTCCTTTGTAGACTTGGCACACATTCAATTGAATGTGTGCATTTTTTTTGTTTGTGGGTTTGGTAGGGAGATACTTGGATTTGATGGGGAAGGGATGGGTTTGAAACTGTCAAAGCATCTTGGTTGATAGTGTTTCTATCGTGGGTATAAAAGGTATAGTGGATTAAATTTAAACCAGTACGGCGTTGCCTCGCCTTGCCGTACTACCTGTACTGTCTGCGGCTTCGTCGCCTTGTCCTGATTTATGTTAATTCCACTATAATTTGAAAAAAGGTCGTCTGAACGTTATAAACTTTCAGGCGACCTTTTTTAATGTAGTTAAATCACTCTAAATCTAACACTGCCGTTTCTTTGACCTCTTCCATGACGACATAGCTGCGGCTTTCTGCTGCCGCAGGCAGGTGCAGCAGGATATTGCCCAACATATCCCGATAAGCCGCCATATTGGGCAGGCGGACTTTAATCAGGTAATCGTATTCGCCGGATACGAGGTGGCATTCCAAAATTTGCGGAATCCGCATGATTTCGCGGCGGAAATCTTCAAAAATATTGCCCGATTTGGAACGCAGCTTCAGTTCGACAAAGACCAGCAGGCTTTGCCCGAGTTGGTGCGGGTTGAGGCGGGCATGATAGCCGGTAATGAAATTGTCGCGCTCAAGGCGGCGGACGCGTTCGGTAACCGGAGTAGTGGATAATCCGACTTTTTCTGCCAACTCCGTCATGGGTGTGCGGGCATTTTGCTGAAGGATTTTCAGGATTTTCAGGTCGGTTTTGTCTAATTCTTTCATCGCGGAGTTTCTTTCAACTGAGCTGAAACGCATCATTTTAGGCAGATGGATAAAACGCAGGACAAGGTAACGCAAAGCCGCCCTTGTTTTAAGTTGACCCACTATATCTTTAAAGCGACCGAAAAGAAAGTCAGTCAGCGGTCAATGGCATTGCGCTTTTGCGGCATCGGGTCAAACAGGTCGTCTGAAAACGGTTTTGTCCGTAGTTGTGCCTTATTGGCAGGAGAAAACAAGGAAGGGCGGATTCTAATGGAGGAACGCCTCTTCCGCAATGTGAGTCACTGAATCTAAAAGAAAAGGTCGTCTGAAACGGGATAGGCGGCAATACGGCGTAGGTTGGTTTTCAGTTAAAATACCGCCTGTTCCAGATAGCATTCCGCCACAATCGCTCGACACCGATAAGGCAGCTTTTTTCAAGGGAGGGACTATGCCCGTAGATTCCTTTTTCTACCTCTTACTGCTCACCGGATTTTGCGCCGGACTGATGGACGCGGCGGTCGGCGGCGGCGGGTTGTTGCAAATACCCGGGCTGTTTAACTTGCTGCCAACTTCCACGCCTGTTGCTTCGGTGATGGGCGTGAATAAGTTTGCCTCCTGCTGCGGGACGGTTACTGCCACGGGGCAATATCTGCGCAGAATCCTTGTGCCGTGGAAAATGCTGCTGCCCGCCGCCGTGCTGGCTTTTGCTGCTTCCTATCTGGGCGCGAAAGCCGTGGTTTTCTTCCCTGTGCAATACATGAAACCGGCGATGCTGGTCATCATGATTGCCATGTGTGTTTATACCTTTATCAAAAAAGATTTGGGACAAACGGTGCGCACTGAAAAGCTGACGCGCCGCGAAACCTTGTGGGGCTTGTTTTTCGGCGCATTAATCGGCTTTTACGACGGGATTTTCGGACCGGGGACGGGCAGCCTTTTGGCTTTCGTGTTCGTCCGCTTTTACGGCTACGATTTTTTGACAGCAAACGCATCGGGCAAAGTCATCAACTCGACCACCAATCTCGCCGCGCTGACATTTTTCATCCCGCAAGGACACGTCGTTTGGGCGTGGGCAATCCCGCTTGCGCTGGCGAATTTGTGCGGCGGCGTGGTCGGCGCGAAATTGGCGATACGCGGCGGCACCCAGTTTCTACGTTATGGATTTATGGTGTTGCTGTGTCTGACCATAGGCAAATTCGCTTGGGATTTGATTCGATAACAGAAGGCGTGTCAAAGGCAGGCTTCGCCCGCCGAAAGCGTTTCAGACGACCTTTGTATGCTAAAATCCGTCATCTTTCAGAAAATGACCGATAGAGGGAAACATGGCAGGCAACACTTTCGGACAACTCTTCACCGTTACCACCTTCGGCGAAAGCCACGGCGCAGGTTTGGGCTGCATCATTGACGGCTGCCCGCCCGGACTGGCATTGACCGAATCAGACATCCAAGCCGACCTCGACCGGCGCAAACCCGGCACCAGCCGCCACGTTACCCAACGCCGCGAAGCCGACCAAGTCGAAATCCTCTCCGGCGTCTTCGAAGGCAAAACCACCGGCACACCCATCGCCCTCTTAATCCGCAATACCGACCAACGCAGCAAAGACTACGGCAACATCGCCGCCAGCTTCCGTCCCGGCCACGCCGACTATACCTATTGGCACAAATACGGCACGCGCGACTACCGCGGCGGCGGCAGAAGCTCCGCCCGCGAAACCGCCGCCCGCGTTGCCGCAGGAGCCGTCGCCAAAAAATGGCTGAAAGAAAAATTCGGCACGGAAATCACCGCTTACGTCACCCAAGTCGGCGAAAAAGAAATTCAGTTTGAAGGTTACGAACACATTTCCCAAAATCCCTTCTTCGCCGCCAACCAAAGCCAAATTGTCGAGCTGGAAAACTATATGGACAGCGTGCGCAAATCGTTGGATTCCGTCGGCGCGAAGCTGCATATCGAAGCGGCTAACGTCCCCGTCGGCTTGGGCGAACCCGTTTTCGACCGCCTCGATGCCGAAATTGCCTACGCCATGATGGGCATCAACGCCGTCAAAGGTGTGGAAATCGGCGCAGGCTTCGGCAGCGTCATCCAACGCGGCAGCGAACACGGCGACGAACTCACTCCGCAAGGCTTCCTGTCTAACCACTCAGGCGGCATCCTCGGCGGCATCAGCACCGGACAAGACATCCACGTCAACATCGCCATCAAACCCACCAGCTCCATTGCCACACCGCGCCGCAGCATCGACATCAACGGCAACCCTGTCGAACTCGCTACGCACGGCAGACACGACCCCTGCGTCGGTCTGCGCGCCGCCCCCATCGCCGAGGCCATGCTCGCGCTCGTTCTTATCGACCACGCCCTGCGCCATCGCGCGCAAAATGCCGACGTAGCCGTCGATACGCCAGACATTACCAAGTAGTGCGGATAAAATCGAAAGAGGTCGTCTGAAAACAAACATGACGGATTGTGCCGAACATTTTCAGACGACCTTTCTCAACGCCTATTGAGATAAGTGTGCCGGCCCGTCCGCAACATAAACATTTACAATCGAACATTCGCAAAAAAACTTAGCCAAAACACAGGCTTTATACTAAAATACCGCCATTACCGTGCCATAGCGAAACGCACGGCTTTATTTTAGAGGAATACAAACGACATGACACAAGAAACCGCTTTGGGCGCAGCTTTGAAATCCGCCGTCCAAACTATGAGCAAGAAAAAACAGACCGACATGATTGCCGACCACATCTACGGCAAATACGACGTCTTTAAACGATTCAAACCGCTGGCCGTCGGCATCGACCAAGACCTTGTTGCCGCGCTGCCCCAATACGATCCTGCACTGATCGCCCGCGTTCTCGCCAACCATTGCCGCCGCCCCCGCTACCTCAAAGCCCTGGCGCGCGGCGGAAAACGTTTTGATTTGAACAACCGCTTCAAAGGCGAAGTCAGCGCGGAAGAACAAGCCATCGCCCAACAGCATCCGTTTGTCCAGCAGGCTTTGGCAGAACAAGCCGAGCGCCAAGCGGCTAAACAGGCAGCGAAAACTGAGGCAGTAGAAGCCGAGCAAGTTGGCGCAGCCGCCGAAACTGAAGAAGTGGCACAAAACAACGCCGAATAATACCGAATGATTTTAAAAGGTCGTCTGAAAACGGATTTTCTGTTTCAGACGACCTTTTTTATCGGTATTTCAAATCAACGGAGGAGGGAAAAGAGGAAACACGCTTTGCAACCATTATTTTTGCTTTGACAGGGGAGGGTAAACGGTGGGTGTTTGTTGATTTTTTATTGGGGATTACACGTTTTCTAAAGATGGATTTTTGTGTACGTGAGAATGGAAGTAGATGGGAATATCTTGTTTTATTTGATTTTATTTTAAACTTGGAAAATCAAGATAAAAAAATGCGCATATCGTTTGGGATATGCGCCAAGTCTACAAAGGAGAAATAGAGGAGAAAAATCAAGCTGCATCAAGCAACTCAACGGGCGTTATTATCTACGAAAGGCATCGTTTTGTCAAATTTTTATATGCAAAAATTTTCTATTTTTTGAGAAAACGGCAGATTGTCTGCTTGCCAAATGTCAGGTAATCGCCTTATTTTTTCTTAAAATTTATATAAATCAATGGGTAAGTTGTGTGTTGTATAAGATACAGGATACCTGTTTCCCATATTATAGTGGATTAACTTTAAACCAGTACGGCG
>NZ_KV838064.1:13861-26866 GCF_001838645.1 Neisseria sp. HMSC70E02
CCTTGTCCTGATTTAAATTTAATCCACTATAAGCGGTATAAAATGCGTCAGCGGTTTTTGTGACCAAAAGGTTTACCGAATGGCGCGGACGGCTTGGATGAAGGCAGCCATTTTGGCTTCGTCTTTGATGCCGCCGGCACTTTCCACGCCACCTGAAACATCGACTGCCACCGCATTGCTGGTTTGGATGGCTGCTGCGATATTTTGCGGAGTTAAGCCGCCTGCCAGAATCCAAGGTTTGGTCAGATTGTCCGGCAGCAGCGTCCAGTCGAAGCTCAGACCTGTGCCGCCGTATTCGTTGGGATGGTAGGCATCAAACAATAGGGCGCGGGCGTTGGGGAATCGGGTTTGTGCGGCTTCGATGTCTGAAGCAGATTGGACGCGTATGGCTTTGAGATAGGGGCGGTCAAACTGACGGCAAAATTCATCGTCTTCGTCGCCGTGAAATTGGATGATGTCGATGGGTACTTGCCGGAGGGTTTCGCGGATGGTTTCTGCTGTTTCATTGACGAATAAGGCAACGACGGAGACGAAAGGGGGAAGGGCTGCCACGATTTTTTTTGCCTGTTCGGGCGTGACGGCGCGTTTGCTGGCGGCGTAAAAAACCAAACCGATGGCATCGACGCCCAGCTCGGCAGCTTTTCGGGCGTCTTCGGGGCGGGTGATGCCGCAGATTTTGATGCGGATGTTTTTCATCTGTTTTCCTTTTGGGGCGGTCTGTTCGGTTGGTTGCAAAAGATGTGCCGCCGTTTAAATGGGGCATGGGCGTATTTTTGTTGATATCGTTCTTTACGGTCAAGGTCGTCTGAATATTTTCAGACGACCTTTTTGTCTGTCTTCTTCAACGTCTAACTTGAACAACTGACGCAAACCGGAATGCTGCCTTCGGGCGGCGGTTCGGCAAGGTCGGCGAACTCTGCCTGTTCGTCAAAGGGACGGGCGAGGCAGCGGCGCAGGCGTTCGATTTCGCGGTAGTCGCCGTTTCGGGCTTGGGCGATGGCCTGTTCGGCAAGGTAGTTGCGCAGGATGTAGAGCGGGTTGGTCAGGTTCATGCGTATTGCGCGTTCGGCGGGATTGCTGTTTTCGGCGCGCAGGCGTTGGCGGTAGCGTCCGAGCCAGCGGATGAAGGCGGGCGGAACGCCGTTTTTGAAGGTTTGTTCGAGTTTGGGCGGGAGGGGTTCGCCGTGTGTATTGCTGACTTCGGACAGGTTTCTGAAAAACAGGGTGAAGTCGGTTTTTTGGTCTTGCAGGGCGGCGAAGAGGTCGGCGATAAGGCTTTCGTCGTCTCTCTTGTCTGCTTGCTGCAAACCGAGTTTGCGGCGCATTTTCTCTAAATAGGTCGTCTGAAAAACTTCTGTCCAGCCGTCGATGAGTTGCTCGAGGGTGTCGTGTGGGACGAGGGTGTCGAAGCAGGAGGCGAGGGCGGCGAAATTCCAATGGGCGACGAAGGGCTGGGCATTGTAGGCGTAGCGGCCTTGGGTGTCGGAATGGTTGCAGACGTGGCGGCGGTCGTAGTCGTCGAGGAAGCCGAAGGGGCCGTAGTCTATGGTCAGCCCCAGTGCGGACATGTTGTCAGTATTCATCACGCCGTGACAGAAGCCGACGCTTTGCCATGCGGCGACGGTATCGGCGGTGCGGTTTCGGATTTGTTCCAACAGGGCGGCGTAGGGATTGTCGGCATCTCGGCAGCCGGGGTAGTAATGCCGGATGAGGTAGTCGGCAAGTTGTTGGATTTCGGCTTCGCGGCCGGTGTAATAGAAGTATTCGAAATGGCCGAAACGCAGAAAGCTCGGGGCGATGCGGGTCAGAACGGCGGCGGTTTCGACGGTTTCCCGATAAACGGGGTCGTCGCTGCCGCACAGGGCGAGGGCGCGGGTTGTGGGAATGCCGAGACCGTGCATGGCTTCGGAACAGAGATATTCGCGGATGGAGGAGCGCAAGACGGCGCGCCCGTCGGCAAAGCGGGAATAGGGCGTTTTGCCTGCGCCTTTGAGCTGCCACTCTTGGCGTTGTCCCGCGGCATCGACGGAATCGCCAATCAAGATTGCTCGCCCGTCGCCAAGGCGCGGGGTATAGATGCCGAACTGATGGCCGCTGTAAACGCCGGCAATGGGTGCGGGCGCGTATTGCGGCGCGTTGCCGCTGAGGTAGGCAAGGTTGGCGGTCGTCTGAAAATCTGTATCCAGATTCAACTCTGCCGCCAAATCGGTGTTGAAGGCGACCCAGTAGGGCGCGGTCAGCGGCTCAGGGGAAACGCGGGAATGGAAAAACGGCGAGAGTTCGGCGAACTGTTGGGTAAGCAGGGGGAGTGTGTGCATGGGATTCCTGGCGGGGGCGGATAAAGCGCGGGTATGTTTATTGTGTTTTAGAGTTGGATGCTGCCTGTTTGGTTTTCAAGCATTTTTAAAACAATGCCTGCTGCCGTTGTTTCAAATAATCTGCCAGCGGTTTGGGCAAACCGTAATCTGCCAAATTTTCGGGTTTCACCCAGAAGCGGTTATCTTTTGATGCGTTTTCAGAACGGGGCAGCGTGTCGGGCGAACTGATTTGCGCTTCAAACGGCGTAATCATCAATAAACGATGCGTCAGGCGGTGGGTAAGGGCGGGTTGCTCGGAAAGGTCGTCCCACGGGGAGGCTGCGCACTCTGAAAAAATGCCGAGCTTTTCGGCGCAAGCGTATGTTTCGTTCAGGGTTTCAAAACACGGCACGCAATACAGCCCGCCCCAAATGCCTTTGGCAGGACGTTTTTCCAGCAAGATTGCGCCGTCTGGGTTGCGGACAATCAGCCAGTAAAGCGGCAGGGTTTGCACTTCGGGGGCGGTTTTTTTGCGCGGCAGCTCGGCGATGCGGTTTTGCTTTTTCGCTTCGCAGATGTCCGCCATCGGGCATTGATGACACAAGGGTTTTGTCCGTTTGCACACGGTTGCGCCCAAGTCCATCAAACCTTGCGTATAGGCAGGCATATCGGTGTTTTCAGACGGCAGCAGGCTTTCGGCAAGCGTCCAGAGCGAGTTTTCGAATTTTTTGTCCTGCGGATTGCCGTCGCGGGCGAACACGCGGCAGAGCACGCGTTTGACGTTGCCGTCCAAAATGGTTTCGCGGCGGTTGAAGGCAAAGGCGCAAATAGCGGCGGCAGTGCTTCTGCCTACGCCGCAGAGGGTTTCCAAGTCTTTGCGTTCGGATGGAAACGTACCGCCGAATTGCCCGACGACTTGTTGCGCGGCTTTGTGCAGATTGCGCGCGCGGCTGTAATAGCCCAAACCCGCCCACAACGACAACACTTCGTCTTGCGGCGCAGCGGCAAGCGTTTGTACGGTCGGGAATTTTTCCAAGAAACGCGGATAGTAGTCCAACACGGTGGCAACCTGCGTCTGCTGGAGCATGATTTCGGAAAGCCAGACGCAATAAGGGTTTTTGACCTGCCAAGGCAGGTGGTGGCGACCGTGTTGTTTCTGCCAGCGGATGAGCCGTTCGGAGAAGGGGATGGGTGTGTTCATTAATATCAATCAGTGGTTTTATTTATATTGAAAACAAAATGTTATGGTATAACATTGTGAAAATAATTCTTATTGACTTACGTTTTATAGGGGTATATAACTCATATAAAGAGACTTTATTGCAGTATTGAAATCATTTATCAACAAGCAAGGAGTATCAGCATGAAAGCAATGGTTTATCACGGCGCAAACGACATCCGTTTTGAAGAAAAACCCCGTCCGCAGATTATCGATCCGACCGATGCTGTGGTGAAAATCGTCAAAACCACGATTTGCGGTACCGACTTGGGTATTTGGAAAGGCAAAAACCCCGAAGTCGCCGACGGCCGTATTCTCGGCCATGAAGGCATCGGTATTGTAGAAGAAGTCGGCGAGGCTGTAAAAAACATCAAAGTCGGCGATAAAGTCATTATTTCATGCGTCAGCAAATGCTGTACTTGCGACAACTGCAAAATCCAACTCTATTCACACTGCCGTAACGGCGGCTGGATTTTGGGCTACATGATCGACGGCACGCAAGCCGAATACGTCCGCACGCCTTATGCCGACAACAGCCTCGTTCCGCTGCCCGACAACGTTAACGAAGAAGTCGCCCTGCTGTTGAGCGACGCCTTGCCGACCGCCCACGAAATCGGCGTGCAATACGGCGATGTCAAACCTGGCGACACCGTATTCATCGCAGGCGCAGGCCCTGTCGGTATGTCCGCCCTGTTGACCGCCCAACTGTACAGCCCCGCCGCCATTATCGTTTGCGATATGGACGAAAACCGTTTGAAACTGGCGAAAGAATTGGGCACGACCCATACAATCAGCCCCGCTTCAGGCGACGTCTCCAAACAAGTCTTTGCCATCGTCGGCGAAGACGGCGTGGACTGCGCCATTGAAGCCGTCGGTATCCCCGCCACATGGAATATGTGCCAAGACATCGTCAAACCGGGCGGTCATATCGCCGTCGTCGGCGTGCATGGTCAATCCGTTGATTTCAAACTGGAAAAACTCTGGATTAAAAACCTCGCCATCACAACCGGCTTGGTAAACGCCAATACCACTGAAATGCTGATGAAGGCAATTTCCAGCAGCTCCGTCGATTACACCAAAATGCTGACCCACCGTTTCAAATTCAGCGAATTGGAAAAAGCCTACGACGTGTTCAAACACGCCGCTGAAAACCAAGCCATGAAAGTGGTGTTGGAAGCGGATTGATTTGAAAAAGATTATTGAGTTTTAAAAAGATAGGGGTCGTCTGAAAACAGATTTTCAGACGACCTCTTTATTTATTGGGCTGATGTTTGGTTCAAATGGAGCGATTTTTATAGTGGATTAAAATAAAAATGAGACAAGGCGGCAACGCCCGCCGTGTACGGGGAGTACATAAGGGCGTTGGCAACGCCGTATCATTGCAATTTTAATCCACTATAAAGTCCATTCGTGATAAACCTTGCCGTACTCATTTTCAGACGACCTTTCGCCATCTATCCGTAAATTTTTTCCCTCACATCAACCAACGCCGCCAACGCCGAAGCGGCATTTACCGTTTCGGGCAGGTCGGAAGCCTCAAATGCCGTTTCCACTTCCGCCATCAGCCGTTCTGCTTTTTCCAGCAGGTCTTCGTAGGAGGATTCGCCGCGTTTGATGGCAAGCAGTTCGTCGCGGTTGGGGCGGCGCGGGCGGATTTCGCCGTGGAGGGCGATGTCGCGGGCGGTTTCGAGCAGGCGGAAGGTGTGCATCATGTTTTTGGCGTCGTAGCCCTGTCCGTGTGCCTGCGTGCCTTGGTAGCGCGTTTCGTTGCGTTCCGCCAGCCATTGCTGATAGGAGGCGTATTCGCGGCAGTAGCTGCTGTATCCGTCTTGGTTGAAGGAGAGGTAGGCAAGCGCTGTTTCACCTTCGGGAACGGAGCTGAGGGAGAGGTTGGTGGCTTCGGGTTTGAGCGCGACGCCGTGGTAGCCGCGCGTGCCGTCGGGGTCGTGAAACAGGGCGTAGAGTTCGCGGGCGTGGGCGATTTTGACCAAACCGACGCGCCGCTGCTCCATTCCGCGTTGCGAAAGCCAGTGTTGCAGCGGCACGGTTTGCGCGCCTTCTATGATGTAGCAGAAATCGAGCACGCTTTTCTTTTCAGATGGCATCGGGTTGCTGATTTTCTTGTTCAGCCCGCGTGCTTTTTTGATTTGCCCGTAGGCGTATCCTGCGAAACTCTGGCGGCAGGTTTTGGACACAAACCATTCGGTTTTGAACGCGTCCATCAGCGGCGAACGGTAGCGCACGCAGTCGGGCGGCGAGGCGAGCAGCTCCAGCGTGTTCGGGTTGCTTTGCAGCAAAAGCTCGATAAACCGCCCCAGTTCGTAATAAACGATGTCGTTGGTTTCGTTGCTGATTTGCGGGATGTATTCCATGCCGTAAAACATGGATTTGGGCAGGTAAAACACGCCTTTGATGTCGGTATCGGATTCGGGCGTCGCCAAACCGTAGGCGCGGCTGCCGGAAACGGCTTCGAGCAGAAGCAGGTTTTGTGTGTGTAAGTCTTCGATGGTGAGCATTTTCAGACGACCTTTTGTAATTGATGGCTGAAACCTATTCCAGCCAAGCCAAATATTGCGCCTGTGTCAAAATTTTCGGCGCGGCGTTTTTTTCTTCCAATAGCGGTGCGGTATAGAGCAAATCCGTGCCGTGCCACGCATAGAAGTCTATTTCTCCATCGTAATCATCCCAAAAATTCGGAATATATTCGTAGAGCGCATCGGTCATGCGTGGCGGGGCAGACATGGGGTTGTTGAAATCTGCCAGCAGCAGGGAATAAGGCGCAGCCCAATAGCAGCCGCCCACTGCCAGCATATCGTTGGTGGGATTGTAATGCGCTTCCGTCCAGATAAATGTTTCCGTGCCATCCAGCGCGGCACGCGGCAGATACTGCATAATTTCCCCTGTGGCAAAGTCCAGTACGCTGTATCCGTACAAATCCTGACGGAACAATAAATAATTCCTGCCGTTGCTGTGGGCTATATATTGGTAAAACGCGGCAGAATCGTCCAGCGACTGCCACTGCGTTACCGCGTCGCCCGCCGAATCACACAGCCGGCACAGGCTGCCGCTCAAATTGCGCCTGCCTGCTTCGCCGGCGTAACTGTCGATGTGCAACGTATGCTGTGTCGGAAATGTCAGCATATGCTGCCCGGTACGGTTCTGCGGCGAAAACAGGGATTGCGTAGCCTGCTGGATGACGCGGTACTCGGAGGTTTGGGCGGCGTTGGTGCGGGGCATATTCTGGTTTTCCGTATTATTTGTTTGATAATAAGATTTCTGGTCGGATAGTTCTATCCGACAAAAGCCTTGATGCTCCTGTCAGTACCATCTATTTTCACCATACCCAAATGTTGGATTTGGGAATCTGAACTACTGCTGCTGTTCAGGCTACGGATAAACCGCCGCCAAAGTTTCGCGGAACAATTCATTCAGCGGCCCGCTGTCGGCGGCTTGGGCGGCAGGTGCGGATAATTCGGAAACTTCGTTATATAAATCAACGGTCAATCGTTGCAATTCGGGCGACAGCGTATGCAGGTAACTTTCATCCTGTTCCGCTTTGATGGCCACTAAATCGGTGATTTGGGTGGCGCAGTCCGTTTGCCATTCGCTCATCAGCTCGGCCAACGTCATAGGCGGAATCCCGCCTTGTTTCACTGCCCACCGTGCTGCGAGCAGCGGGCGCAGGACGTAAAACCATTTTTTCAGTTTGACGGGGTGCGCCAAATCCATGTTTCTCAAAGCGTTGCCTGCAATGCCGCGATAATGGTGCAGCAGCGCGGCGGCTTGGACGTATTGCGGCGCGAGCGCGTTCAGACGGCCTGTGAAATCATCGTCCTGCGTGTAAACAATCGGCGAACGCAGCCATTCGAGCAGCATGGCATTGCTTTTCCGCAGCAGGCGCAACGCCTTGCGGATGTCCCAGCCGCCGACGTCAAACCATTGGTTTTCGATAAATTCAAACGTGTCTTTCGCTTCGTCGATTTGCAGATAATATGGCTGCGGACGGATATAAATGGCGCGCACGTCGTAATCGCTGTCGGGCGAGGAAAAGCCCCATGCGCGGCTGCCGCTCTCTACCGCCAACAGGAAATGCAGCGGCTCGGTATGGGCGATGTGGGTGAGTTTTTCTTGAATCGTTTGTTTCATGATGTTTCTTTTAATAGAGGTCGTCTGAAAATCCTAAAACAGGTTTTCAGACGACCTTTGCTTTTTGATGGATGGCGTGTTCGACCGAATCAGTCTTTCAACCTGAATTCCGCCGAGCGCGCGTGGGCGGTCAGGCTTTCGCCGTGTGCCAACA
Source organism: Neisseria sp. HMSC70E02 (assembly GCF_001838645.1). Lineage (NCBI taxonomy): Bacteria > Pseudomonadati > Pseudomonadota > Betaproteobacteria > Neisseriales > Neisseriaceae > Neisseria > Neisseria sp. HMSC70E02. The sequence continues at coordinate 21,678 of NZ_KV838064.1, forward strand.
CGCTGGCGATTTTGCCCAGTTTCTGCGCGCCTTGTTCGGAGACTTGGATCAGGCTGGAGCGTTTTTGGAAGTCGTAAGTGCCCAGCGGCGAGGAGAAACGGGCGGTGCGGCTGGTGGGCAGGACGTGGTTGGGGCCGGCGCAGTAGTCGCCGAGGCTTTCGCTGGTATAGCGTCCCATAAAAATCGCGCCGGCGTGGCGGATTTTTTTTGCCCATTCCTGCGGGTTTTCTACTGATAATTCCAAGTGTTCGGGGGAAATGTAGTTGGCGATTTCGCAGGCTTCGTCCAAGTCTTTGGCGAGTATCATCGCGCCCCTGTTGCCGAGCGAGGCTTCGATGATGTCGCGGCGGGGCATGGTTTCGATGAGGCGGTTCATGGCGGCTTGGACTTCGTCGAGATAGGGCTGCGACGTGCCGATGAGGATGGCTTGGGCGATTTCGTCGTGTTCGGCTTGGCTGAACAAATCCATCGCCACCCAGTCGGCGGGCGTGGTGCCATCGGCGATGACGAGGATTTCAGACGGCCCTGCCACCATGTCGATGCCGACTACGCCGAACACGCGGCGTTTGGCGGCGGCAACGAAGGCGTTGCCCGGGCCGGTGATTTTATCGACCTGCGGTACGGACTCGGTGCCGTAGGCGAGGGCGGCAACCGCCTGCGCGCCGCCGACGGTGAAGACTTTGGTAACGCCCGCGACGAAGGCGGCGGCAAGCACGATGTCGTTGCGTTCGCCTTTGGGCGTGGGAACGACCATGATGATTTCTTTCACACCGGCGACATGGGCGGGCATGGCGTTCATGATGACGGAACTCGGATACGCCGCTTTGCCGCCGGGGACGTAAATGCCGACGCGGTCAAGCGGTGTAATCTGTTGTCCCAACAGCGTGCCGTCTTCGTCCTCATACGTCCATGATTCCATTTTTTGGCGTTGGTGGTAGCTTTCGACCCGTGCTGCGGCGGTTTTCAAGGCGGTTTGAATTTCGGGCTGCAAACGCTCAAACGCGGCCTGCAAGTCGTTTTGGGTGAGGATGAGGTCGGTTATGGTTTGGGCGGACGTGCCGTCGAAGCGGTTGGTGTATTCGATGAGCGCCGCATCGCCGCGCTTTTGCACATCGGTGCAGATGTCGGCGACGATGCGGTCGATTTCGGGATTCTGCGCGGTCTCAAAGGCCAGCAGGGCTTTGAGTTCGGATTGGAAGGCAGGCGATTGGGTGTTGAGTTTTTTCATGATTTGGGATTCTCCTTTGTTATTTTGGGACTTGGGGTCGTCTGAATATTCTCTTGTTCAGTCTCTGTCTCTGTTTTGGGTCTGATATACGCTTTTTCGCCCGCGCCGCCGAACTTCAATTCGGGCAGGCATTTTTGTTGTAAACCGAGTTTGGCTAATACCTCTTCGCTACGAGAGGTAGTGCGGAAACGGTAACGGGTTTGTTTTCTGCCGTTTTTGGTTTCTTCAAGCGTTTCGAAACCGTCCACCTCATACGCGCTGACAACGGCGTTTTGCAGCCCGGTGTGAACGCCGATAACGTATTTCACTTTGGAGGCGGCATCTTTGCCGATAACCCAGTTGCCCAACGTACGCGATTTGAGGTTGGCATCGTCTTGGTTGTCGAAGCGGTAGTCGGTTTCTTCGTCGGTATCCAAGTCCAAAGCGTCTTGGATTTTGACGGCGAGAATCAGGCCGTCGGGATTAAGGCCGTCAAGCGGGCAGGGCGTGAATTTGAAGCGGTCGTCGAGTTCTTCCGCGCTGATGCCGCCTGCGCCGCATCCGGCAGATTGGTTTTTGAATTTTTTGCCGACAACGGATTTGACGAAATGAATCAGGGCAGTTTCGGCGGCCTGCGCTTCGGCTTCGGTCAGATGATAGCTGATGATATGGCGACCGAGTTTCTTGCATTTGGCGATGGCTTTGCGTGCCGGTACGTCAATGTCGCCGTCTTGTGAACGGGCGGCTTGTTCGTGCTCGAAGATGCGGTTGTCGCAGCCTTTGCCGATGTAGAGGATTTTGTCTTTTTTCAGGTCGGTCAGACAATAGACGTAAAACCGACGCTCTCCGTTATTCAAAACGGACAGGGTTGAATCTGAAAATTTTTTTATTTTTGCAACCATTTTAAATCCTCCTATACAGTTTACTGCCGGTGGTATTTTCAGACGACCTGTCGGCGGGAACGGCTAGGGTCGTCTGAAAACGCATCTTCATTCAAATGAACGCTCACCCCGCCTTCGCTGCGCTGCCGAACGCTTGAATAATCGGCTCCAGCAGCGCGTGTTTCGTTTTCAATGCAGCTTTGTTGACCACCAGACGGCTGGAAATATCGACAACGTGTTCGACCGCTTCCAAGCCGTTTGCCTTAAGCGTGTTGCCGGTGGAGACCAAATCGACGATGGCGTCGCTCAAGCCGACCAGCGGCGCAAGCTCCATCGAGCCGTAGAGTTTGATGATGTCGACGTGTACGCCTTTGCCGGCGAAATGCTCGGCGGCGATGTTGGGGTATTTCGTCGCGATACGCAGGCGGCTGCCGGGCTGCGAGGCGGCGGTGTAGTCGAAACCTTTGCGCACGGCAACCATCATGCGGCATTCGGCGATGTGCAAATCCAGCGGCTGGTAAAGCCCGCTGCCGCCGTGTTCGATTAAAACGTCTTTGCCTGCGATGCCGAAATCTGCCGCGCCGTATTGGACGTAAGTCGGCACGTCGGTGGCGCGGACGATGACGAGGCGGATGTTTTCATGGTTGGTGCCGATAATCAGTTTGCGCGATTTTTCGGGCGCTTCGGCGGGAACAATGCCCGCCGCCGCCAAAAGCGGCAGCGTTTCTTCAAAGATGCGTCCTTTGGACAGGGCGATGGTCAGTGTGTTTTCAGTCATTGTTGTTGTGTGCCGTCAGACTTTGAACCCGTACCAAGCAGGCAGCCTGACTTTCTCCATTGTATGTTTCAGATGGGAAAAAGGTCGTCTGAAAACCGCGACCAGCATTCAGACGACCCCATGTGGATCAAAGCAGTTTTTTGATGTCGGCGGCAATGGTCGCCGGCTCGCTGCCGTAAGGCGAGAAAATCGCCACTTCGCCGTTTTTGTCAATCAGATACGCGCCGGAAGAGTGGTCAACCAGATAGTTCTCGCTGTCTTCCTTCTGAACCACTTTGGAGGAAACCACGCGGTATTGCTGTTTGATGACCGGCAGGCTTTGGTCGCCTGTCGCAGTCAGACCGATAAATTCAGGATTGAACTGCTTGACGTATTTGCTGATGACTTCAGGCGTGTCGCGCTCGGGGTCGATGCTGACGAACACTACTTTCACATCTTTCGCCTGATCGCCCAATTGTTTCAATGTGTCGCTGTAAGTCAGCAATTCGGTCGGACAAACGTCGGGGCAGTGTGTATAGCCGAAGGACAGGATCACGACTTTGCCTTTCAGGTCGCTTAAGCTGAACGGCTTGCCTTCACCGTCGGTCAGCGTGAAATCGCCGCCGATGTCTTCTTTACGCATATCCGTTCCCGGACCTTGCGGTTTAGGAGCGGCAGCAGCATTAAGCGAGGTCGTCGTTTCAGGAGAAGAAGCAGGCGTTGCGGCTGGGGCGGACGCTGTTGAAGAAGCAGCTGAAGCAGGCGCAGGATTTTGTTCCGGCGCTTTGGCTTCTGGTTTGCAGGCAGCAAGTGCGGCAAGGGCGAATGCGCCCAAAATGGCGGTACGGATTGCAGTAGGCATCATAAAAATTCTCCAATGCGGGTATGGTGTGTGAACGTCGTCTGAAAATAAAAAATGAAACGAACGCCGCCATCTTAGCGCGTTTGCAACATTTAATATAGCGGTTTATGCCGTTTTTCGGCTGAAAATGAATGATGTTTGATATAAGTGGAAAGAGTAGGGCGCGTCGGGAACAAAATAAAATAAATTTAATGTTTTTAAAAATCAAAAATATAAGCAATATGTCTGCAAACAAGGCAAGATTTTGCTTTACAAGCCCGAATACGCCGCTATAATAGCGACTTCTTCACCAGCCCAGGTGGCGAAATTGGTAGACGCAGGGGACTCAAAATCCCCCGCCGCAAGGTGTGTCGGTTCGAGTCCGACCCTGGGCACCACAAAAAAACCGCTTATCAGCGGTTATTTTTTTGCCTGTTAGAATTGAATGCGGTAAACCAATTAATTGATAAATCAGGATTTTTGTTGGGTTTTGCTATCCGTGTGTTATTTGCATCGGCTTGAGGCAGTTTGGCAAAAATCAGTTCAGTTTGTCCGCGTTTCCTTCCGCCCATACTGAATAAATGCCGCCAAGCCCGTTTTATGACAAAGGTCGTCTGAATCAAACTATACTTTCAGACGACCTCTATTCAATCACGGAGCTTATCCATGCCCATCCGTCTGACTACATTATCCCTGATCCTTGCCGTCGCAGCCTGCACGCCTACCGCGTCCCCATCGGCAGAAACTTCGCCAACCGTTACCAAAACCGCCATCGATACCGCCTATTGGACCGAACAGCCGTATTGCAGCGGCCGCTATCAATTGCGTCTGCCGTCCAAACGCCGTCATGGCAGTACGCACCTTGGTTACAATGGTTGGAGCGTGATGGTTATGTTTAATGATTGGAATAGAAACGTTAGGAATATCAATGAGTTTAAGCAAAGGGGTAGAGCAGGAACAAAAATTGTTGTTGATACCCGCACCCTGATTCCGGATCGGGCGATGATGCAGGTAAGACGCGGGGGATACCATTGGGAAAATATTATCGGGAAGGACGGTATGCCTTACGAAGCCGATTTATATTTCAAGCTGGATAATGATGACGCTTATATCGTACGCAGTTTTTTCTATATCCCTGCCGAAAACGGCAAAGCTCCTGCCAACTGGAAAGCCCAAGAAAAAGAAGCGATCAACACCATAGAGAAAAAATTCCGCCAAGAAATCCTCAGCGGGTTGAAAACAAGACAGGAATTTGAAGTGCCAAATAAACACGGCATCTGTCTGATAGGCGGTTTTATCTCCGATGACGGTAAAAAACAGTTTGAAGTTCATAGCACCGTCGAATTTGCCAAGCAACACGATATGAGTCTGGAAATCATGCACGGAGACGTGTTGAAAGCAGGTGAAGCGACGCTGCTGAAACGTAAGGTTAATTTAGATAAGGGCGCAATAGTTAAAGCCCTAACGCACACCATCCGCCAAGGTAAACGCACCATCAACGGT
>NZ_KV838064.1:26966-56530 GCF_001838645.1 Neisseria sp. HMSC70E02
TCCGCCAAGGCAAACGCACCATCAACGGTATGTCCGGCGAGGAAAAACTGTTGAAATGGGGCGGCAACAAATATATGTTCTTCTGGGAACGCGACGGCGGCGATCCGCGCATCATGATGCAGTTTGGTGCGGAAAGGAAAGACGGGACGAAGCGCAGCGAAGCCGAAGTGCTGGCGATTTGGGATACGGTTTTGCCGACTTTGAAGTCCGTGAAGCAATAGCGATGAAAAAGGTCGTCTGAAAATGTTTTTCAGACGACCTTTGTTTTGGTAAAAAAGCTCAACGGGTTACGTTGTGCCAGTCGTTTTCGAAATAGCTGACGAGGATTTGGTTGTTCAGATAGTTCGGCTCAACCTTGCGCCTTGCCATGTCGGGCGGGAAGCGGAACATTTCGGCGGCGGTTTGGGCGTTCAGATAACGGGTGGGGACGTCGAATTTCTGCGGAACGGGGAATTGCTTATCGAAGCCTGCCAACACAAATCCCCATTCGCCAAAGGAGGGGACGTAAACGTGATAAGGGGCGGTGGAAAGGCCGGCAGCTTCGAGGGTGGCGACGACCGACCAGTAGGCGTTGGGGGCGAAGTAGGGCGAGGTGGATTGGACGACGATTTTGCCCTGCGGCTGAAGATGGCGGGCGACGAGGCGGTACATGGGGACGGAGTAGAGTTTGCCCAGTGAGAAGTTGGACGGGTCGGGCAGGTCGATGATGATGACGTCGAATTTTTCAGACGACCCCTCCAGCCATTTGGCGGCATCGTCGTTGACGATGTGCATTTTGGGGTGGGACAACGAGCCTTGGTTGAGCGCGCTTAAGGTGGCGGAGGTTTTAAAAGTGGCGGTCATGTCGGGGTCTAAATCGACTAGGGTAACGTGTTTGACCTGCGGGTATTTCAAGACTTCGCGCGCCGCCAGCCCGTCGCCGCCGCCGAGGATGAGGATGCGGGAGGCGTGGGAAACCATCTGCATGGCGGGCAGGACGAGGGCTTCGTGGTAACGGGCTTCGTCGCGCGAGGAGAATTGCAGGTTGCCGTTGATGTAGAGGCGGGTGTCGTCTTTCCAGCGGGTCACGACGAGCCGCTGGTAGGGCGAGTGGCTTTGATAGACGACGGGGTCGCCAAAATAGCTTTGTTCGGCCTTGAAGGAGATGCGGTCGGCGTAGGCGAAGGTGACGGCGAGGACGGACAAGACAATCAGCGCGCGCAGGCGGATGGCGCGGTAGCGGGGCAGTTCGGCTTTGAATACGCGTGCGGTCAGGTAGGCGACGGCGGCGTTGAGGATGCCGAACAAGAGGGCGGAACGCGCCATGCCGAGTTTGGGGGCGAGGAGAAGAGGAAAGAGCAGGGAAACGGCGAGTGCGCCCAAATAGTCGAAGGTCAGGACTTTGGAAACGAGTTCTTTAAACTCCGCGCCTTTGCGGTTTAACACGCGCATCACCAACGGGATTTCCATGCCGACGACTGCGCCGACAATCAACACGAAGGCGTAGAGCAGGGTGCGGAACGGGGCGGCGGAAAGCCCGAAGGCGACGAACAATGCCAGCGCGGAAATGCCGCCGATGATGCCGACCAAAAGTTCGATTTCGATGAAGCGGTGCAACACGTCTTCGTCTTTGATGTAGCGGGTCAGGTGCGCGCCTATGCCCATCGAGAAAAGGTAAAGTCCGATGACGGAAGAAAACTGCAAAATGCTGTCGCCCAAAAGATAGCTCGCCAACGCGGCGATGATAAGTTCGTAGGCGAGGCCGCAACTGGCGACGATGAAGACGGAGATGATGAGGGTGCGGTGGGCGGTCATGGTGTGGGCGTTTTATAGGGTCGTCTGAAATCTGAAAAACGGATGATTCGACAATGGTGGGGCTTGATGTGTAAAACGGTATGTTTTGAACAGAAATGCGTATCCTGCCGCGCTGCCTTGGGTGTTGAATGTATGGTTTTTCGAGTCCAAAACCGTTTTTTAAAGAAGGGCCGGTTTGTGGTGCGTCCCCTTTAATTTCAGATGGCTTAGAGTTGTGGCATAATCCATTATATCAAAATACCGAGGAAGCCCTATCGTGAGTATTTCCCTGCCCCAATACCTGCTTTACCTGCAATATATGCTTGCGGGGGTGGCGATGACTGCCGTTTTCGGCGCGGTGTATCTGCGGATTACGCCTGCGGAAGAATTGCGGCTGATTAAAAACGGCAATCTTGCCTGCGCCTTGTCGTTTGGCGGCGCGCTGGTTGGATTTTGTTTGACGCTCGCATCCAGCATTGCCCATAGCGTCAGTTTCGTTGATTTTATCCTGTGGGGTCTTGCGGCGGCGGTGATTCAGATTTTGGTGTATTTCGCCGCCACGATGATGATTAAAGGCGCAACGGAGGAACTCATCGGCAACAACGTCGCCGTCGGCGCGCTGTTTGGCGCGGTGTCCGTATCCATCGGCATCTTGAATGCGGCTTGTCTGACCTGATGCTTCTGTTTTCTTGGGTTCGGACAGTTGAGTGTTTCCATAAATACTAAAAATTTCAGACGACCTGCTTGTCTGCAAGGTCGTCTGAAAAGGTAAACGCACCGTCAGTGCATCAGAATGTATACCGTACTTTTACACCAGCTTCATGGGTGTAGTTTTTAGGTTCGGTGGAACCATATATGCCGTCTGGCAGATAGACGAGGGCCGTATCCGATTTCTTGACTTTCCAGCCGCGATAAAACGGAACGACGCTTATTTTAGATTCGTTGGCGAATTTTTTAGATACGGGTACTTCGACTTCGATGCCGTGTCCGCTCGACTGTTTCATTTCAATGTCCTGATGGGCGCGATAAGAATGCTGACGGCCTCTCAGGGAATGGTTGTAGGCGATATTGGGTGAAACTTCGAAACCGGCAGGAAGCGCAATGTTTACACCGGCATTGATTTGCGCATAAGTGGTCCGGTTTTTGCGGTCGTAATTGTTTGCTACGACGCGGGAACCCAAATCTTTCAAAACGCGGTGACCCACGCCCGCTCCGGCTGTCAGGCTGACACGGTCGTTAATCGGGTGCGTATATTCATATAAGGCGCGGACATCATAGACGCGGCGCGGAGAGCCGTTGAACGTGGCAGTGCCGTATTCCGTTACATTGCCTCTTCCGTCCTGATACCTTCCTGTGTAATCCGACTTGCCTCGGGAGTAGCGTCCTTCTAATTTTGCCGCATGGCGGTCGTTAAAGCGATATTTGACGCCGCCTGTCAGAGACCACAGGTTTCCCTTTTGACGCATAAGGCGCTCGCCGTCTTTATATTCCCGATAATTCTCTTTGTAATATTCCGTACCCACGGTAAACTCGACAGGACGGGCAGCCTGTGTGCAGACGGCGGCAGACAATGTCAAAACGGCAAAGCAGAAGCGGGTGGTTTTTTGCATGTATATTCCTTTTCTTTGTTAGAATCAATATGATAAGTTAGAGAAATTGCACTAACCATTCTATAATGACCCAACAAAACCCAACAATTACCGCTTGGCAGATATATCAACCGCTCAGATTTTTCATCCGACGATTTTTCCGATGGTCATTTTCCGATTAGCGGCGAAAATCCCCGAAATAGCGCAAACCTGACCGTGTACACAAAGTACAGGCGGCAAGCAGTCCGACGCTATGCCGATATTCTTAGGAATGCCGGTGTTTAACCTGATTTTATAATCGGTTGAAGAAAACATACGTTTTCTGCCCTTATGTCATGTCTACAACCGATAAGTTACCCATTCTTCAAAATAAGGAACCGCAATGTTCAACTTTATCAAGAAACAGTTTATCGACGTCATCCAATGGCCGAATCCCGACGACAGCCTGCTGATGTGGCGTTTCCCGATTGCCGACGAGGAAATCCAAAACGGCGCGAGCCTGACCGTGCGCGAGGCGCAGATGGCGATGTTTGTCGACGAAGGCGTAACCGCCGACGTGTTCGGACCGGGTCGTTACACGCTCAACACGCAAACGCTGCCGCTGCTGACCAACCTGAAAAACTGGGACAAACTCTTTGAATCCCCGTTTAAATCCGATGTTTACTTTTTCAATACCAAACAACAGCTTGCGCGGAAATGGGGGACGTCGCAACCCGTTACCGTACGTGATGCCGAGTTCGGCGCGGTGCAGTTGCGCTCGTTCGGCATGTACGCCTACCGCATCAGCGATCCGGCAAAATTCTTCAAAGAAGTCAGCGGCGTAGCGGCAGAATACAGCGGCGTCGAGTTGGAAAACCAGTTGCGCAATATCGCCGTCACCCAACTCGCGGCGGCGTTCGGCAGCTCCGGCATTCCGTTTTTGGACATGGCGGCAAACCAAGTTTTGCTGTCGCAAAAAATCGGTGAACTGCTCGGCGCGGAATTTGCCAAACTCGGCTTGACGCTGGAAAACTTTACCGTCGAAAGCATTACCCTGCCTGCCGCCATCCAAGAAGCGTTAGATAAGAAAATTTCCATGGGCGTCATCGGCGACTTGGGACGCTACACACAATACCAAACCGCCGAATCCATCCCGCTCGCCGCGCAAAACGAAGGCGGACTTGCAGGAATCGGCGCAGGCTTGGGCGTGGGCGCAGGCGTCGGTCAGGCAATGGCTGGCGCGATGGCAGGCATGATGCAGCCCGCAGCGCAACCGGCAGCACAACCCGCGCAAAACGTTCAGACGACCTCCGAAGACCCGCAGGCAAAATTGGTGAAACTCAAATCCCTGTTGGACGGTGGTTTGATTTCCCAAGAGGATTACGATAAAGCCAAAGCGGAAGTGTTGAAACAGTTGATCGGCTGAGGAAAGAGGTCGTCTGAAAACACTGGGTCACTCCAAAATATTGGATACTCATAAAAGCCTGCTTTGGTGGATTAAATAAAAAGCTGGGTTCTGTATGTGACAGGACTCAGCTTTTTTATAGTGGATTAACTTTAAACCAGTACGGCGTTACCTCTCCGTACTATCTGTACTGTCTGCGGCTTCGTCGCCTTGTCCTGATTTATGTTAATTCCACTATAATTGCTGCATGCACCGATGTGCTTTCAGACGACCCTTTAACTAAGTTCGATAGATTTAGTTAAAGTGCGTGTATATCAAATTTTTTCAAAACGTTTTCTCAAAATCTATAAATACACGATTTTTTGTATAACCATGAAGTTCATTAATATTGCTGTTATTGTTTGTATATCGCCAATTTAATCTCGGCGTAATTCCTAGAAAACTCAGTTTATTGTGCCAGAGGCTTAAATTGGTAACCACGACATTATCTGTACGATGACGGTCGGTAAAGACGTAATGTTTTCCATCAAAGCGTTCATTGTAGTGATTGATGATAAGGCGACTATTGAAATTTTCACCCCAAATTTGCCCCCAACCTAAGTAACCTCCTATCCGTTTGGAGCTGCTGCCTGCGAAATTTTCAACTTTGTCACGCGCATAACTCAAACCTCCTAAGAAATAGGTTTTATCATTCATCAGGTAGGTCGTCCCAAATCCAATCTGATAATCTTTCCCTTGTTGTTTGGTATAGGCATAATCTTTTTGTGCAAAGGTTCCGTTGGCAGATAGACGTAAATTTGGTTTTATCCAACGTGAAGCACCTAAATCTACACCTCTACGCGTGTAATAAGGATGATTTCCGTAGCGACGCTTTTCTAAAAATGGCATAACAAAACTATCTGTTTTAAAACTTTTATTTTTATAACCAAGACTGACTTTTGCCGTTTGATCATCATAATCATGATTATCCCAATAGCTGACGCCGTCGACATCGCCTGAAAGAGCGAAATAATGGTTGCCTTTGAGATTGATATCGCGATCAACAGATAGGGCGTAGGTAAAACCATGCCCTTTTTGTGGCAGATAGTCAGAATTTTTTTCAAAAGCCAAGTTATCAAATTGAGGAAGATGGATTTCACGCTCAGCTGAAACGTTGTTGATATTGTTGTCTTGGGTGTAACTCAGACTGCCTGAAAATTGCCATTTATTTTGCCCCATAGCGTTTTCATAAAGGGCAATAGTAGGAAGGACATCTTCTGGTAAACCTTGCTTTTTGGCAGCATTAAATTCATGTTGTGAATTACGGGTTTGCTTATCCTCATAAAGCATAGCAGCCAAGTCTAGACGAACGGTGACAAGATTAGGATGTCGAACAAGAATATTACGGTAAAGTGTAATGGCTTTTTTATGCTTTCCTTGCGAACGCCAAATTGCGCCTTGCGCATAATCCAATAAAATAGGATCATGCCTATCCCATTTACGATATATAGGCAAGAGCTGCTCTGCAGCAATATAGTTTCGCGCTTGCAATGCTTGATTTAACAAAGGTTCGGCCAGCTCTGGTTGTTTGGCTAGATCATCTAATGTCAATGTCTGAGTATGCTTATTCAAAGAAGTCTTGACACCATTCAAAAGGGAGGTGCCTACCTCCGGTGGTTTAGGAATGGCCATTTCTTGTATCCTTTCCATTTGGCGATCGGCTTCAGTTTCAGGGTTAGCAATTGTTTCGGCAGTAACCATTATGGGAAATAATATGCCCGCAATAAAAATGAATTGATTAGATTTCATGAGTATATTTTTCAGAGAATTCAGGATATTTTAAGTTGCCCCTCCAATTGCGCTTTGTTTATTTGCAGAGGGGTTTGCTTGGAAAATAATAAGCAGCAGATGCAAAGCTTCTGCTGCTTATTTCTTTGGGTAAGCGTCTTAGCGTTTGCCAATGAAACCGATATTGTTTTCGCCATGGCTGGTAGTAATTTTTAACAAACCACCGACTTCTTCAGCATTTGGACCGGCAAAACGTACGTTACCTTGACCATAAATTACTTTATTTTCACCTGGTTTTTTTCCTTCCATCCAGACAGTAACATTTTGAGCAACTTGGTTTCTACCCACTAGAGAAACTTTTCGACCCGCGCTTGCAGAAGGCATTCCACTCTCTGTTTTTACATTACCGCTGGCAAAATATACATTACGTTTGTCATCTAGGCGACGGTTGGTAATCGCGCCATTGAAGGTAACGTTATTGCTTGAAATAGTATTGTTGTAAGCCATATCTGGTTCATGGAACTGTGCAGTCATATTCATCACACCGTCTTGTTTACCATCTCGGCTGGAATAGGCAACGCCTGTATATTTGGCAGATAAACCTTTTTTAGTCTTCATGTCATAGACATTGGCAACTATACCATTTTCAGTAGCAACTCGGTCGAAAATGCCGATGTTAAAAGGATTATTGAGTCCATAAGTGCCATCGCCATTTTTATAGCGCCATGCATTTAATGAGAGATATTGTTGGTTGAAGCCATTGGCTTGTCCAACGTCATAGGTATAAATCGCACGAATTTCATTTGTCTTGCCATAGTTTAATGCACTGAACATTTCGGCAATTACACGTTTATTTTGGAATGCACCCAATGCTTTATTGTCATCAATACCGACATGGACTGAATATAAGGATACCTGCGTCATTTGTCCGTTATCGGCTACAATTTTTAGGCTGCCATCTTTTTGTGTAACCATAAAGTAGCTACCTGGTGCGAAGTGATATTGCTTGCCAGCAGACCACCCTAATGCTTTGAGTGCCTCTGCACGTTCCGGATGATTTTTTGCTGATTCTGCACTGACTTCAAATGTAGTTGATTTTTTTAATGTAAAACGATATGCATATTCACCGTTTTGGTTAACATATAATTCATCGTCTGGATTATTGTTAAAATAACGATTTAAAGAATGTGCATATTGATAACCGCTGCTGGGTTCGGTAGTTACAGTCCATACAGGATTATTATTTGCATCTAATTTGTATTTCACATCTGTTAATACACGGCGGCCTTTATCCAATTCAGTTTCATTATCGGCATTAGTAGCAAAATTATTAAACCATTTTGTATAATGGCTACCGCCTACACTATCTAATTCCAGTTTGCTGGCAGTTTGATCTAAGATGTTAACGCTTCTGCCATTTTTAACTAAGATGCCATTTTTATTGCGTTTATCTACACCAATCAGATTTTTTGCACTTAATGGCGTATCAATCTCATCATAACCGGCTCTCTTCGCAACATAACCATCTGTATAGTTAGTAAAGTAACGCGTTGCTACACCGCCTAATATAACTGTTTGAGGGCGTAAAAGTTTGGTTTTATCTTTTCTATAAGCGGATGTCAAAAGGTGAGAGGTAGGGTGATCATGTGGACCTTTAGCTGTCTCTAATAATGGGGTCGCACTTAAGTTATTTGCAATGAAACCGGTATTCACTTCAGTTTGATTGAATTGTTCAGTTTTAATTACATCACTTAGTTTTAGTGTGGTCAGTTTATCCTGAATGCCTTTATTTAATAATAATGTTTCTTTGTTAGTGTTAGTTTTATTATCTTTATTGGCATTATTTTTGTCGGTATTTCCTTTGTCAGTGTTAACCTTGTTGGAATTGTCTTTATTGGTAGTACCTTTGTCAGCATTATCCTTACTAGAGTTGTTTTTGTTGGTATTGTCTTTTTTTGCGTCATCTTTATTGACGTTGTTTTTTGGGGCTACAGATAGATTTTTGGGTGAATCTCCACCTCCATTTGAACTGCCGCAGGCTGCTAAAATTGCAACGCAAATACCGCTTAGAACAAAATGAGTAATAGGTGATTTATTTTGAGTGTGCATAAATAATCCTTACTGGTTGAAAAATAAATTTATAGTAGTTTAAGTTTAAATCAGTATGGTCTTGCCATTCTGATCTAGACTTGCTACGCGATATTTTAAAAATAATAAGCAGTGATTTCGTAGGTGATAAAAACAAATATAAGCAGTGTTTACGCTATCGTAATATTATAAACAAATACAAATATTCGGGTTTGATTAAGCTCAGTTAAAAATGGTAAATGAGTAATTTGAATGTATTTTTTGCACGAGTAAACTTTGCTATATGAAATTTAAGGATGTCACAGTTGAAGTAAGGAAGAGAGGGGAGGTTTATTCGTTAAGAATTACCATAAAACACAAGGTCGTCTGAAAATCAGTTTTCAGACGACCTTGTGTTTTATCGGAATGAAACGGGCAACTTACTGGATGCTGCTGCCGATGCGGCTGTAATCGCCGAAATTCATCCACACGAAGAAGGCTTTTCCGACGATAAGTTTGTCGTCTACAAAGCCCCAGTAGCGGGAGTCGGCACTGTTGTCGCGGTTGTCGCCCATGGCGAAGTAGCGGCCTTCTGGCACTTTGCAGGTAAAGCCACTGCCGTCTTCGGCGTATTGGCAGTGTTCCAAACCGCTTTGCTCTATGGAATAACCGTTTTCAGGCATGATTTTCATGCGGTAGTTGTCGAGCGAAGGAATGAAGACGGAGGGTTGTCCGGGTTCTTTCAGGATGTTGAAGGTTTTGCCGTTGAGGGTCGTCTGAAAAAGTTCGGGGTTGTGGATTGCGGACGGCTCGGTATCGTCAGGGTAGGAATAAGTGCCGTTCGGTTGGTCGGGGACAACTTGTCCGTTGACGGTCAGGACTTTGTCGCGGTATTCGACGGTATCGCCCGGCAGTCCGACGATGCGCTTGATGTAGTTCATTTCAGGCTGGACGGGGTAGTTGAACACGACGACGTCGCCGCGCTCGATTTGTCCGGTCGGAATCAGGACGTTGTTGATAATCGGGGTTCTGATGCCGTAGGCGAATTTGTTCACAAGGATGAAGTCGCCTTTAACCAAGCCCGGGCGCATGGAGCTGGATGGGATTTGGAATGGTTCGGCGATGAAGGTGCGCAGGATGAAGACGACGAGGATGATCGGGAAAAAGCCGCTCATGTAATCGGTAAAGTGGGCTTTGTCCTGGTGCGACGGGTCTTTTTTCAGACGACCTTTGTGAATGGCCCAAACGATACCGGTGAATACGACAAATATCAGCAATACGGCGGTAAAGCTCATGTAAAAAGACAGGATGCCGAAAACTCCGATCATGCACAAAAGATACGCCCATTGCAGGCCGGAGCTCCATTCTCCGTTTTCCTGACGTTCTTTGCTGCTTATGAAATAAAGGAAAATGCCGATAACGATGGCGGCAATCGCGCCGTAGATTAAATTTGTGCTCATTATTTGTCGCTCACTTGCAGAATCGCCAAGAACGCGCTTTGCGGGATTTCCACGTTGCCCACTTGTTTCATGCGGCGTTTGCCTGCTTTTTGTTTTTCGAGAAGTTTTTTCTTACGGGTAATATCGCCGCCGTAACATTTCGCCAAGACGTTTTTACGCAGGGCTTTGACGTTTTCGCGGGCGATAATCTGGCTGCCGATGGCGGCTTGGACGGCGATGTCGAACATTTGGCGCGGAATCAGCTCGCGCATTTTCGCTGCCAGTTCGCGGCCTCGGTGAACCGCGCTTTGACGGTGCACAATCAGGCTCAAGGCATCGACTTTTTCGCCGTTGACCATGATGTCGAGCTTAATCAAATCAGACGGTTGGAACTCTTTGAAATGGTAGTCCAGCGAGGCATAGCCGCGCGAAGTGGATTTGAGTTTGTCGAAAAAGTCCATTACAACTTCGTTCATGGGCAAATCGTAAGTCAGCATGACTTGACGACCCATATACTGCATATTGACCTGCACGCCGCGCTTTTGGTTACACAAAGTCATGACGTTGCCGACGTATTCCTGCGGCACGAGGATGGTCGCGGTGATAATCGGCTCGAGAATGGTTTCGATGCTGCCGATGTCGGGCAGTTTGGACGGGTTTTCAACTTCGATTTTTTCGCCGCTTTTCAACACGACTTCGTAAACCACCGTCGGCGCGGTGGTAATCAAATCCATGTCAAACTCGCGCTCCAAGCGTTCCTGAACGATTTCCAAGTGTAGCAGGCCTAAGAAGCCGCAACGGAAGCCAAAGCCTAATGCTTGAGAAACTTCAGGCTCGAATTTCAACGAAGCATCGTTAAGCTGCAATTTTTCCAAAGCGTCGCGTAGAGCTTCGTAGTCGTGGCTTTCCACAGGGTAGAGGCCCGCGAATACTTGGCTTTGCACTTCTTGGAAACCGGGCAGCGGCTCAGAGGCGGGGTTGGCAACCAAAGTCACCGTATCGCCGACTTTCGCCTGTCCCAATTCTTTCACGCCGGTAATCAAAAAGCCCACTTCGCCGGCTTTGAGCTCTTGTTTTTGAACGGATTTCGGTGTAAATACGCCCAGTTGCTCGACCTGCGTTTCCGCTTTGGTACTCATAAAGCGCACTTTGTCTTTCAGCTTGATGGTGCCGTTTTTCACACGAATCAGCATGACCACGCCGACGTAGTTGTCAAACCACGAATCAACGATAACCGCTTGCAGCGGTGCGTTTTCGTCGCCGGTCGGCGCGGGGATTTTGGCAACGATTTCTTCCAAAACGTCTTCCACGCCGATGCCGCTTTTGGCGGAACATTGCACCGCGCCGACGGCATCGATGCCGATAATGTCTTCGATTTCTTGCTCCACGCGTTCGGGGTCGGCGGCGGGCAGGTCGATTTTGTTCAAAACAGGCACGACTTCGACGCCCAAATCAATCGCGGTATAGCAGTTCGCCACGGTTTGCGCTTCCACGCCTTGCGATGCGTCAACGACCAAAAGTGCGCCTTCGCAGGCGGAAAGCGAACGGGAAACTTCGTAAGAGAAGTCGACGTGTCCCGGCGTGTCAATCAGGTTGAGCTGATACACCTGCCCGTCGCGTGCTTTGTAGTTGAGCGCGGCGGTTTGCGCTTTAATGGTAATGCCGCGCTCTTTTTCAATGTCCATGGAGTCGAGCACCTGCGTACTCATTTCGCGCAAATCCAAGCCGCCGCAGTATTGGATGAAGCGGTCGGCAAGCGTCGATTTGCCGTGGTCGATGTGGGCAATGATGGAGAAGTTTCGGATATTTTTCATATTGTTATTTTGAAAGATAAGCAGTGATTCTGAAAAGGTCGTCTGAAAATCAAATAGACCGTTCAGACGACCTTCAGGCAAAGTGAAATAGCCTGACATTCTAGCGGAAATTTACTGTTTCCGCATGATTTTATGCGTGTTTTACAGCGACGCGACAATCTTTTCCACCATTTTCGCCGAGCTTGCCGCCGCTGTTTTCAAAAACTCTTCAAAGCTGATGTCCGCTTTTTCGTCCGCCGAATCGGACATCGCGCGGATCACGACGAAAGGCGTGTTCAACTGGTGGCAGGCTTGCGCAATCGCCGCCGCTTCCATTTCCACCGCTTTGACTTCGGGGAAGTGGCTGCGGATTTCCGTCACGCCTTCGCTGCTGTGGACAAAGCGGTCGCCGCTGACAATCAAGCCTTGCGCTACCGCCGCGCCTTCAAACACTTCCGCCGCCTGTTTTGCCTTACCGACCAAGAGGTCGTCTGAAACGAATACGGCGGGCAGTTGCGGCACTTGTCCCCAAACATAGCCGAACGCCGTTACATCGACGTCGTGGTGCGCGATTTCCGTGCCGACCACTACGTCGCCGACTTTCAAACCTTTGCCCAAGCCGCCCGCACTGCCGGTATTGATGACGCAGTCAGGCGTGAATTGATGGATAACCCAAGCCGTTGAAACCGCAGCGTTGACCTTGCCGATGCCGCTCAATACCAATACCATGCGTTTGCCCGCCATTTCGCCTTCGTAGGCGGTAAACTTACCGAAAGACACGCTTTTGACGTTATCCATTGCTTCGCGCAAAAGCTCGATTTCCTGCTCCATCGCACCGATGACCGCTACTGTTTGTACAGACATTTTTTACCTTTCCATAAAATTGTGGGCGGTATTATAACAGCAGCGGCGGCATTCCATACCCGTATTGAATCCGCCATATTGCCCGCCTGTCCTATTATTCGATACGGTAATCTTGCCATTTTTATGTATCATGATTTATTTGATATAATCCATTTTAATAAAATAACCACCGAAATTATCCAATATCATGATGACCAATCCCCCCAGCGCAAAAGACGAATTGTTCACTTGGCTGCGCCATATGAACAAATACAAAGGCTCCGACCTCTTTATTACGACCAATTTCCCGCCTGCAATGAAAGTGGACGGCAAAATTACGCCGATTACCGACGAGCCGCTGACCTCCGAAAAATGTATGGAAATCGCTTTTTCGATTATGTCCACCAAACAAATCGAAGAGTTTTCCTCCACCAACGAATGCAACTTCGCCATCAGCCTGCCCGATACCAGCCGCTTCCGTGTCAATGCCATGGTGCAGCGCGGCGCGACGGCGTTGGTGTTCCGCTCCATTACCAGCAAAATCCCGAATTTCGACAGCCTCAATCTGCCCCCCGTCTTGAAAGACGTGGTGATGAAAAAACGCGGCCTCGTGATTTTCGTCGGCGGTACCGGTTCGGGCAAATCCACCTCGCTCGCTGCGATGGTTGACCACCGCAATGAAAATTGCCAAGACCACATCATCATCATCGAAGACCCGATTGAGTTCGTCCATCAACACAAAAAAAGCATCATTACCCAGCGCGAAGTCGGCGTGGATACCGAAAACTGGTTTGCCGCGCTGAAAAACACCCTGCGTCAGGCGCCGGACGTCATCCTGATCGGCGAGATTCGCGACCGCGAAACCATGGACTACGCCTTGGCGTTCGCCGAAACGGGCCACCTCTGTCTCGCCACGCTGCACGCCAACAACTCCAACCAGGCGCTCGACCGCATCATCAACTTCTTCCCCGAAGAGCGCCGCACCCAGCTTTTGACCGATTTGTCGCTCAACCTGCAAGCCTTCATCTCGCAACGCCTGATTCCCCGCGAAGGCGGCAAGGGGCGCGTAGCCGCAGTGGAAATCCTGCTCAATTCGCCGATTATTTCCGAGATGATTCAAAAAGGCGAAATCCACGGCATTAAAGAAATGATGAAAAAATCTACCGCCATGGGCATGCAAACCTTCGACCAAGCGCTCTACGAGCTGTACGAACGTGGCGATATCAGCTTCCAAGACGCCATTAAAAACGCCGACTCCGCCCACGACCTGCGTTTGGACATCCAACTGCGCAGTCGCCGCGCCCAAAACGCCGGCCCGGACTTGGAACTGATTTAAAAGTTGTCGGAAATGAGCAAAGGTCGTCTGAAAACCACTTTTCAGACGACCTTTTTGGTCTGCGCCGATCAAGCATACCAATAACGTTCAAGCCATTTCTGTTAAACTGTTTTGTAAATATAGTGGATTAACTTTAAATCAGGACAAGGCGGCCGAAGCCGCAGACAGTACAGATAGTACGGCGAGGCAACGCCGTCCTGGTTTAAAGTTAATCCACTATACCATACGGCTTCATGGTTCAGCCGCATCTCAAACCACTACCCTACAAAAGAAATCCTATGAAAATTACACCCGTCCAAGCCCTAAACGACAACTATATTTGGATGATTCAAGACGGCAACCACGCCGCCTGCGTCGATCCGTCCGATGCCACGCCCGTTTTGGTATTCCTCGTCCGCAACCGCCTGATGCTGGCGCAAACGTGGGTTACCCATCTGCATCACGACCACATCGGCGGAGTCCAATCCCTCAAAAACGGCTTTATGGAATCGCCTGTGTACGGCGAGGCAGATATTGATGTGGCAACGCATACGGTAACGGCAGGTACGCAGTTTCCCTTCGGCGACGGGCTGGTTACCGTGTGGGCGACGCCCGGCCATACCGACCGCCATGTCAGCTATCTTTTGGAAAACGCCGAAGGTCTGCACGTTTTCTGCGGCGATACCTTATTCTCCGCCGGCTGCGGCAGGGTGTTTACGGGAACGATAGAGGAGTTGTACGACAGTTTCCAAAGGTTCAATCAGCTGCCCGAAGAAACGCTGTTTTATCCCGCGCACGAATACACCGCCGCCAATCTGCGTTTTGCCGAATTTATCGAACCGGAGAATCCCGATATTCAAGCGGCTTTGCGCGCGGCGGAACATACGCCGACCCTGCCCGTAACTCTCGCGCATGAACGCAAAATCAATCCGTTTTTGCGGGTCGATTTGTCCCAAGTCCGCGAACGGGTTGAGGAATTGACTGGGAAGCGATTGAACAATGGTTTGGAAGTGTTCGCGGCGCTGCGGGAATTGAAAAACCGGTTTTGATTTTGAGTAAAAGCAGGCTTCCTACGAAAAGTATTTTCGCACCAAGAACTTCGTTTGGACGATTCGTTCAAATGTCCAATATTTGGGGATTTTTATCTTAGGTTAGTCGGATTGATGCTTGTCCATTAATAAGATAATTAATTGGGCGGGCGTATCGGATATTTAAAAAATGCGTCTTTAAGCCTATAATTATAAGCATTAGCCATATTTTAAGGTCGTCTGAAAACGTGAATATCCATTTTCAGACGACCTTCATTAACAGAAAGAACAAATCATGCGTCCATTAAATGCCCGAATCCGCTTGGACAATCTGCGCCACAATTATCAAACCCTGAAACAGATTCACGGCGGCAAGATGCTCGCCGTCATCAAAGCGGACGCTTACGGACACGGTGCGGTACGGTGCGCCCACGCATTGTCCGACCTTGCCGACGGGTTTGCCGTCGCCACCGTGGACGAAGCCGTCGAATTGCGCGAGAACGGCATTACCAATCCCATCGTATTGCTCGAAGGCGTGTTTGAAGCGTCGGAATACGCTACCGTCGATCAATATAATTTGTGGCCGGGCGTCGGCAGCCAATGGCAACTCGAAGCCTTAATCGCCCATAACTGGCATAACCCCGTCAAAGTCTGGCTCAAAATGGACTCCGGTATGCATCGCGCCGGTTTTTTTCCGCACAATTACACTTCCGCCTACACCGCCCTGAAACAATGCAAACACGTTGACGGCATCGTCAAATTCAGCCACTTCGCCTGCGCCGACGAACCCGACAACGGTATGACCGAAATGCAGCTTGAAGCCTTTGATTTGGCGTGTGAAGGTTTGGAAGGCGAAGAAAGCCTCGCTAACTCCGCCGCCATCCTGAACGTGCCCGAAGCGCGCCGCGACTGGGGGCGTGCCGGTCTGGCGCTTTACGGCATTTCTCCGTTCGGCGGCGTGGATGAACGCCTGAAACCCGTGATGCGCCTGACTTCCCGCGTATTCGGCGAACGCGTCCTGCAACCTCATTCTCCTATCGGTTATGGCGCGACGTTTTACACCAGCAAGTCCACCCGTGTTGGTCTGATTGCCTGCGGCTACGCCGACGGCTATCCGCGCCGCGCCTCGACCAATTCGCCTGTTGCCGTCGAAGGCAAACGCAGCCGCATCATCGGCAGGGTGTCTATGGACATGATTACCGTCGAACTCGACGCTTCCCAAGAAGGTTTGGGTGCCGAAGTCGAATTGTGGGGCGATGTCGTCAACATCAACGAAGTCGCCGAAGCTGCCGGTATGATTCCGTATGAAATTTTTTGCAACGTCAAGCGCGCGAAGTTTACCTATTCGGAATAAGACAAGATTGTTTTTGTTTGAAGGTCGTCTGAAATCATGGTATTGGGTTTCAGACGACCTTTTGGTTTTTATAGTGGATTAACTTTAAACCCGTACGGCGTTGCCTCGCCTTAGCTCAAAGAGAACGATTCTCTAAGGTGCTGAAGCACCAAGTGAATCGGTTCCGTACTATCTGTACTGTCTACGGTTTCGTCGCCTTGTCCTGATTTATGTTAATTCCACTATAAGGCAGGATGTCGGATGCGTTTTGCTTTTAAATGGAAATGCCGCATCCCAAGAGGTCGTCTGAAAACATCACATCAAGCAAAAAACAAAAAAGCGCGAACCTTACGATTCGCGCTTTTTTCAGACGACCTTAATTATTTCTTGTCGTCTTTTACTTCTTCAAAGTCGGCATCTACCACGTCGTCGTCTTTCTTGGCGGAAGACGGTTCGGCTTGTGCGCTTTCGCCTGCTTGGGCTTCGGCTTGCGCTTGTGCGTAAACCATTTCGCCCAGTTTTTGGCTGGCTGCGCCCAGTGCTTCGGCTTTGGCATCGATGGCGGCTTTGTCGTCGCCTTTCACGGCTTCTTCGGCTTCTTTCAACGCGGCTTCGATTTTTTCTTTCTCGGCTGCGTCGAGTTTGTCGCCGTAGTCGGCCAAAGATTTTTTCACAGAGTGAATCAGGGCTTCGGCTTGGTTGCGGGAAGCGACCAATTCAGTTAGTTTTTTATCTTCCTCAGCATTGGCTTCGGCATCTTTCACCATGCGTTCGATTTCTTCTTCGCTCAAGCCTGAAGAACCTTGGATGGTGATGTTGGCTGCTTTGCCTGTGCCTTTGTCTTTGGCGGAAACGTGCAGGATGCCGTTGGCGTCAATGTCGAAGGTTACTTCGATTTGCGGCATGCCGCGCGGTGCGGGTGCAATGTCGCCCAAGTTGAACTGACCCAAAGATTTGTTGGCGGAAGCGCGTTCGCGTTCGCCTTGCAGTACATGGATGGTTACTGCGCTTTGGTTGTCTTCGGCGGTAGAGAACACTTGCGACGCTTTGGTCGGGATGGTGGTGTTCTTCTGAATCAGCTTGGTCATCACGCCGCCCATGGTTTCGATACCCAAAGACAGTGGCGTTACGTCCAGCAGCAATACGTCACTGCGGCCGCCGCTCAATACTTCGCCTTGAATCGCTGCGCCTACGGCAACGGCTTCGTCAGGGTTCACGTCTTTGCGCGGTTCTTTGCCGAAGAAGTCTCTTACGGCTTCTTGTACTTTCGGCATACGGGACTGACCGCCGACCAAAATCACGTCGTCGATGTCGCTGGTGCTCAAGCCGGCATCTTTCAATGCGGTGCGGCAAGGCTCGATAGAGCGGGCAATCAGGTCTTCAACCAGGCTCTCGAATTTGGCACGGGTAATTTTCATTGCCAAGTGTTTCGGGCCGGTTGCGTCCATGGTGATGTACGGCAGGTTGATTTCGGTTTGCTGGCCGCTGGACAATTCGATTTTGGCTTTTTCGGCAGCTTCTTTCAGGCGTTGCAATGCCATCACGTCTTGTTTCAAATCAATGCCTTGGTCTTTTTTGAACTCGGCGATGATGTAGTCGATGAGGCGTTGGTCGAAGTCTTCACCACCCAAGAAGGTGTCGCCGTTGGTTGCCAATACTTCGAATTGTTTGTCGCCGTCGAGGTTGGCGATTTCGATGATGGAAATATCGAAGGTACCGCCGCCCAAGTCATATACGGCTACTTTGCGGTCTTTGTTGTCGCCTTTGTCCATACCGAATGCCAAAGCGGCTGCGGTCGGCTCGTTGATGATGCGTTTTACGTCCAAACCGGCGATGCGGCCTGCGTCTTTGGTGGCTTGACGTTGGCTGTCGTTGAAATAGGCCGGAACGGTAATCACGGCTTCGGTTACTTTTTCGCCCAAATAAGATTCGGCGGCTTCTTTCATTTTACGCAGGACTTCTGCGGAAACTTGCGGCGGAGACAGCTCTTTGCCTTGCGCTTTCACCCATGCGTCGCCGTTGTTGGCTTTGATGATTTCGAAAGGCATGGATTCGATGTCGCGTTGGACTTCTTTGTCTTCAAATTTATGACCGATCAAACGTTTGACAGCGTAGATGGTGTTTTTAGCGTTGGTTACGGCTTGGCGTTTGGCCGGTGCGCCGACGAGGACTTCGCCGCCGTCCAGATAAGCGACGACAGACGGCGTAGTGCGTGCGCCTTCTGCGTTTTCAATAACTTTGGTTTGACCGTTTTCAGAGATGGATACACAAGAGTTGGTTGTACCCAAGTCGATACCGATTACTTTTGCCATATTGATGTTGCTCCTAAAAAGATTTTTCTAAATTAATAATTGTGTGGAACATTTTGTTCCGTTGACCTGTAAATAAGGTTGCCCGATATTTTTTCAAGGGTTTTGTTGAAATTTTTTTTATATGAAATTCAACAAGTTAAACTATTTATCCACAGGACGGTATTTTGTTTTTCAGACGACCTTGTCTTTGTTTTCCGATTGGGCATCATCGGAATGATTTTCCAAAAGCGGGATTGGGGCTTGAGGGGCGGGGAAGGGTCGTCTGAAAATTTTATGCTTGATAAACTTTATCAAGCGGTGCCTTCAGGATTCTTGTTTCGCCACGACAACCATTGCGGGACGTAATACGCGGTCGGACAGGGTGTAGCCTTTTTTCATGACGCTGACGATGGTGTTCGGCTCTTGCTCGCTGACGACCGCCTGCATTGCTTGATGTTGGTGCGGGTCGAGTTTGTCGCCGGGCTGCGGGTTGATTTCTTTGATGTGCGTGGCGTCAAACGCTTTTTGCAATTCGTTCAGCGTCATTTGCACGCCCATTTTCAGCGCGTCGAAATTGCCGCTTTGGTCGAGCAGCGCCATTTCAAGATAGTCTTTGACCGGCAGCATTTCGGCGGCGAATTTTTGCCCGGCAAACTTGTGCGTATCGGCGATTTCCTGCTGATGGCGGCGGCGCAGGTTTTGCTCGTTCGCCAGACCGCGCAGCTCGCTGTCTTTCAACTGTCCTTCCAACTCGGCGATACGCGCCTGCAATTCTTCGTAAGTCGGCGGTTCGGTAGCTTCGGGTTGTTCGGTATTGGGGGCTTGGGCGGCTTCTGCGTTTACCGCCTCTTCGGTTTCGTGTTGATATTGTTCGTGATGTTCGCTCATTTCATGCATCCTTTGGAATGGTTTGAATCGAATGCTACTTTATATAAGGTCGTCTGAAAAAACTTCAAGCACACGGAAACCATCATAAGCATATTCCGCAATGCGCTATCGCAAATCGTTGATAAAAGGTAAGATACACCGACACCATCCTATTTTCAGACGACCCCCAACATGAAAAAAGACCACCTGAACACAACCGATTTCAACCTCTGGCATACCATCCGCGAAGAAACCGCAGCCGCAGCCGCAGCCGAACCGATGCTGGCGAGCTTTTTGCACCAAACCGTGTTGCGCCACGACTCGCTCGATTCCGTCCTTGCCTACCACCTTTCCAGCAAACTTGGCAGCCCGATTATGGACGTGCGCGCCCTGTTTGAAATCTACCAGCAGGCATTGGGCAGCGACGCGCGCATCAGCAACTGCGTCGAAGCCGACTTGAAAGCCATTTACGAACGCGACCCCGCCTGCGACGAATATTCGCTGCCGCTTTTATATTTCAAAGGTTTCCACGCCATTCAGGCGCACCGCATCAACCACTGGCTCTATCAAAACGGCCGCAAAACGCTGGCGTATTTCCTGCAAAACCGTATGTCGGAAGTGTTCGGCGTCGATATTCACCCCGCCGCCCGTTTCGGTCATGGGCTGATGCTCGACCACGCCACCGGTTTCGTCGCCGGAGAAACCGCCGTGTTGGGCAACAATATTTCCATCCTGCACGGCGTAACGCTCGGCGGCTCGGGTAAGGAAAGCGGCGACCGCCATCCGAAAATCGGCGACGGCGTGATGATCGGCGCGAACGCTTCGATATTGGGCAACATCCGCATCGGCGACAATTCCAAAATCGGCGCAGGCAGCGTGGTCGTTGCGGACGTACCGTCGTCAATCACCGTCGTCGGCGTGCCTGCCAAACCGGTGGGGCGTTCGGTCAAAACCCCGTCGGCAGACATGGACCAGAGTTTGCAGGGAACGGCGATGGATTTTGTGATTTGAACTGAATCGCCCGATTAAGACCGCAGATATAGTGGATTAACTTTAAACCAGTACGGTGTTGCCTCGCCTTAGCTCAAAGAGAACGATTCTCTAAGGAGTGAATCGGTTCCGTACTATCTGTACTGTCTACGGTTTCGTCGCCTTGTCCTGATTTATTAATCCACTATATCAAAAGGTCGTCTGAAAACCTGATGGGTAAGGTTTTCAGACGACCTTTTTGATGTGAAGGGATTATTTGAAGATGTAGGAATCGGGCATTTCGTCGAAGCTGACGACGCGGCCGCCTTTTTCTTTGGCAAATTTCTCTGCTTGGGCTTTGTCGGCGAAGGGGAGGGCGTCCTCTGCACCCATGCCGCCGATAAAGCCGCTTTCGATGACGTAGTAGGCTTTTTTGCCGTCTATCCATGCGGTGTCGGCATTGGGTTTGCTCCAGTCTTTGACTTTGCCCATGTCGGTAACGTAGATGACGTGGATGCCTTTAGGCTCTTCGGGCAGCTTGGTGTAGCCGAACATCTGCTTGATGGTGGAGAACCAGACGGGGCGGTCGGGTTTGCCGTTGAGGTAGATTTGGGCTTTGGGGCCGTTGTGTTCGGTCAGGTTCATGCTGCAATAGTGCCCCACGGCGCGGTCGCTGATTTGCTGAGGCTCAGGCGGCGGGGTGTCATCCTCTTTGGGACAGGCACTCAGGAGCAGGGCGGCGAGGAGCGCAGGTAAAATCTTTTTCATATTTGTCGCTTTCCAAAAATTCTTGCTGCCAAGATAAGGGGAATAATAACCCATAATATCTGCGCGGTCAGCAATACGGGCATGGTCAGGCTGATTTGTTCGCTCAAACCTGCCATGCCTGCGTACATGGCGGTGTTTTCGTAACCGGTCAGGTTGAGCAGGCGGTAGATGTCGGTGGGGTTGAAAAGGAGGACGGTTTCAACGACGGGGGCGGTAATCGCTTGTTGTGTATCGGCGACGAGGATGCCCAAAAGCGCCATGTCGAAGATGACGACGAAAAACAGCCAAACACCGATGGCGATACCGGCGGCGGTGCCGCGTTCTTTCACTTTCGCGCTGATGAGGTAGCCCATGGACAGGAATGCCGCGCCCAAAATGACGCTGGCGGTAATCAGGAGGGCGAAGGGTTTCCATGCGGCGATGTCGAAGCTGCCGTTGGCGAGTTGGAGCGTGATGCCCGCGATTCCGTAGCCTGCGGTGGTGGCAAGGGCGAGGATGATGAGGTGTCCGATGAATTTTCCGGCAAGGATTTGGTTGCGGGAAACGGGGTAGCTCAACAACAGCGCCATAGTGCCGCGTTCGATTTCGCCGATGAGGGAATCGTAGGAGAGGAGCATGGCGATGAGCGGGATCAGGAAGATGGACAGGCTGGAGAGGCTGACAACGGTTACGGTCAGCGGATCGACTTTAACCGAGCCTGTGGGCGAGCTGCCGAGGAAGCCCAATGAGAGGGCGAGGGCGGCGAGCAGGACGGAGGCGGCGAGTACCCAGCGGTTGCGCAGGCTGTCGCGGACTTCTTTTCCGGTGATAATCCAAACGGGGTTCATACGTCCTCCCTTTTTAAGAATTGTGCGTACATGTCGTCGAGTGTGGGTGTGTGGATGTCGAGGTAGGCGAGGTCGGACAGGTTGCCCAGTTCGCTGAGTAATGCCATGCGTTCTTCAGCCTGACATTGCGCCTGATAGCTGAGGTCGTCTGAAAGCGGCTGCCAGCGTCCGCTTAACGGACGCGGGGATTTGAGGCGGATGTTGACGGTGAGGGGGAGTCCGCTTTGGACGTGCAGCTCGTCCATGCTACCGTCGGCGACTTTGACGCCGTTTTTCATGACGACGATGCGGTCGGCGTGGCCGTCGAGTTCGGCAAGGGCGTGGGTGCTGAGAAGGACGGTGGCGCCGCGTCCGTTGAGTTCGCGCACGACTTCGTAAAACATTTGGCGCGAGGCGGGGTCGAGGCCTGTGGTGGGTTCGTCAAACAGCAATACTTTGGGTTCGCCCAGCAGCGCTTGGGCGAGGGCGAGGCGTTGGCGCATGCCTTTGGAGTAGGTGCCGACGCGGCGGCGGGCGGCTTGGGAAATGCCGACGCGTTCGAGGAGTTCGTGGTTTTTGGTGAGCGGCTGTTTTTTGAGTTTGGCGTAGAAATTGAGGGTTTCGATGCCGCTGAGGGAAGGGTGCAGGGCGACGGTTTCGGGCAGGTAGCCGATTTGGCTGCGCAACTGTGCGCCGGCTTTACTGCCTGTGTGCTCACCCAGCAGCATGACTTCGCCTTCGGTGGGGGTAATCAGCCCAAGTATCAATTTGATGAGCGTGGACTTGCCTGCGCCGTTGTGTCCGGCAAGACCGACACTTTCCCCCGCCTTCAAGACTAAATCGACTTGGTTGACGGCTTTTTGTGCGCCGAAGCGTTTGGTTACGTTTCTCAATTCGACATGGTGTGCGCTCATGAGTGCTTCCTTGTGTGAATGGGTTTCAGACGACGTTGAGGGTCGTCTGAAAAGGGCGTTTTTTGTATGGGGTCGTCTGAAAAAGGGGAGAGGGGTTTCAGACGACGTTTGTGATGGGGCGGTGTTTTCAACTGTTGCCTGCGTTGCGGGTTACACCGTATTTGCGGCGGATGCCCGTCAGTACGGTAATGAGGGGCAAATCTTGCTGCGGCGGGGTTTTAAGGTCGTCTGAAAACTTTTCAGACGACCTTGCGGGGCGTGTTTGCCGGTTCCGCTTAGTTCAATGAGCCGTTTTCGGCATCGCTCCATTCGGACTGATGGGTTTTGGCTTCTTGCAACAGTTGTTCTTTCATGGCTTCGTATTTGGTGGTGGTTTTGTTGCTGCCTGCCTTCATCAGCGGTTTGCTGTCGATCACGCCGCCGGGGAGGATGGCGGGGAACTGCGATTGCGCCCATTTGACGATGCTGATGGCGGGGCTGTTCATCAGGAGGCGGGAAACAGGCGCGCGCCAGATGATTTGGTCGATGATGCCGTTGGGACGGTATGCGCTGTCGCCGAAGCCGTCGCCGTCTAGGTCGAACGCGCTGTTGTCGCTCCAGTAGTTGCCGCGTCCGCCTTCGCCCCAGTCAAGAAAACGTGTGCTGACGTATTTGACTTGGCTTTCGTTGCTGAGAAAGGCGTTGTCGGAAAGGGTCGTGCCTTCGATGGCGGCGGTAAAGTGAATGCCGATTTCGCAGTTTTCAAAATGGTTGGCGACGATTTTGTTGTAGTTGGCGTTGTAGGCGAAAACGCATTTGCCGGCTTTGTTGATGATGTTGTCGTTGATTTCGGAATAGTTGACGTAGTTGAGCATGATGCCTTGGTCGCGGCTGCCGACGGCGATGTTGCCGTGTACTTTGAGGCGGTCGGAGAACATCAAGACGTAGCCCATGTTGTTGCCGACGGAAATGTTGTCGCTGACTTCGCTGTCGTTGGTGTACATGTAGTGAACGGCGAAACGCAGGTCGCTGAAACGGTTGTTTTTGTAGGTGTTGTTTTTGCTGGTGTTGGAGAAAATACCGTCGCGGCCTTTGGAAATGTCGTTGCTGACAACTTGCGCGCCGGGTGCGTTCCAGACGGTTACGCCGTTGCCGCGTTCGTTGACGCGCAGGGTGGAGTCGCCGACGATTTTGTTCTCGCGCACCATGGATTCGGCAGAACCGTGGATATACACGCCGACGGAGTTGTCGAGGATGTTGTTGTGTTCGATTAAGGCACGGGGGGCGGTTTCTTCGAGGTAGATGCCGGCGTCCATGGCGGGCAGGCTCATGCCGGAACGGGTGACGGTGAGGTTACGCAGGGTAACGTCGGGGGCGATGACGGCAATGGTGCGGCCGGTGCGGTCGCCTTCGATTTTGGCGGAGCGGTCGGCAGGGCCTTCGATGGTGATGGGTTTGTCGATAAGCAGTTTAGTTTTGTAAGTGCCGGAGGCGAGCTTGAGCGTATCGCCTGCCTGCGCGCGCGCGATGACTTCGGGGAGGTTGTCGGTAGGGGAAACGTCGATGGTGGCTGCAAAGGTCGTCTGAATCATGCCGCCGAACATAAATGTCAGGACAGCGCGTCGCCATGTTTTGAATTGGGGTGTGTGCATGGAGTTCCTCTGATTCGTGCGGTGTGCGTCGGCACGGTGATGCCTGCCTGTAAGGGCCGTGTTTTTGTTTTATAGCGGAACAGTCTGTTGCGTCCAAACGGTTCTGCTATAAAAGGTCGTCTGAAAACGAGGGCAGCGGGTTTCGCTAAGACCTGAAAGTTTTTTCAGACGACCTTTCCGTTAAGTCAGTGATAAACCGTCAAACCCGATTATCGGGGTTTAACGATCATTTGACCGGACATTTCCATGTGCAGGGCGTGGCAGAACCATTGGCAGTAGTACCAGTGTACGCCCGGACGGACGGCTTTGAAGGTTACCGATTGGGTAGCTTGCGGGCCGATTTCCATGGCGATGCCGTAGCCTTCCAAAGTGAAGCCGTGGGTCAAGTCTTCGATGGTTTCAACGTTGGTCACATATACGGTTACTTCGTCGCCTTGGTTGACTTCGAATTGCGGGATGCTGTACGCAGGTGCAACGGCAGTCATGTATACGCGGACTTTGTTGCCCTCGCGGATGACTTTGGCGGCTTTTTCCAGCTCGACACCGTCTTTTTTCGCCTGTTCTACAGCGTCTTGCCAGAACCATGGGTCTTTGCGGTCCCAGGTTTTTTTCGGGTTGACTTTGGAAGCGGCAACCAGACACAGGTCATGCGGTTCGGCAAAGGTCGGGTTGTCGTGTACCAGGCGCATTTCGTCGCCGGAGATGTCGATCAACTGGTCGCATTCCGGTTTCAGCGGGCCGGCGTTGAGGAAGCGGTCTTTGGAGAATTTGTTCAAAGATACCAGCCATTTGCCGTCGGCTTCCTTGGTTTCGCCCATGGTCGTATGGTTGTGGCCGGGTTGGTAGTGGACGTCGAGTTTTTGTTTGATCGGATCCACTTTTTCGCCTTTGTAGGCTTTGATGGCGTCGTCGATGTTCCATTTGACCATTTGGCTGTCGATAAACAGCGTGGTGTAGGCGTTGCCGCGGCCGTCAAACGCGGTGTGTAAAGGACCGAGACCCAGTTGGGGTTCGGCGACAACCACGTCGCGCTCTTTGATTTTGCCGGCGAACAAATCGTCCAGTTTGCTGACGTCCAATACGGTAACGGTCGGAGACAGTTTGCCGTTGAGCATGATGTATTTGCCGTCAGGGGAAGCGTTACAGCCGTGCGGAGAGTTCGGCACGGGGATGTAGCGGGTGTAAGGGGAATTGGCTTCTGCGCGGCCGTCCAGCATTTTCACACCGTTGACTTCTTTGAAGTCGCCTTTTTTGATGCCTTCTTCGATGGCGGCAAGATTGAAGACTACGCACCAGTCTTGCTCGTTGGAAGAAGCACCTTGTACGGTCAGGGCGCGTTCGGAGTTGTAGCAGGTGGAGAAGGAGTATTTGCCTTGGTAGTCGGCATCGCCGTTGTCCAAGTTGCCATCCACCAATACTTGCCATGCGATGTCCATGGTTTCGCCGTCAATGGCGGTATAAACGGCATTCCAAGTTTTGGCGTCGTTCCAAGTACCCACACCGCTTACCGGTACGATGTGTTCGCCGTTGGCAAAGACATAGCCGGTTTTCGGATAACGTTGCGGACGCAGACCGTGTACACCGGAAACGTTAGGGATTTCGGTGATTTTGTCGGTTTTCATGAAGTCCAGGCGGACGCGGCAAACGCGGTTGTTTGCTTTGTCGTTGGCATACGCGTAGCGGCCGTCGTAAGTTTGGTCGGTAAACGACAAGTGAGGGTGGTGCAAGTCGCCGTTAGGGTAGCAGCGCAGGCCGCTGTCTTTCAGGAACTGGTTGGTTTCCGGCGTATTTTTTTCATTCAAAATACGCAGGCTCTCGTTGGTACGGCCCCAACCGGTCGCGCTGTCCATGTTGAACACGGGGATACGCATCAGTTCGCGCATGGAAGGTACGCCGATCAAGCGCATTTCGCCCGATTGGCCGCCGGAGAGGAAGCCGTAGTATTGGTCGAGTTCGCCCGGACCGACTTCGGAAGTCTGTTTGCCCGGTTCGGCAGAGGCATGAGACTCGGTTTTGGCGGCAGGCGCAGCACCTGAAGCGGCGGCTTTATCGCCACCCTCTTTGGAACAGCCCGCCAAACCCAACAGACCGGCGCCGGCAATACCTGCGCCTGAAACGGCGGCAGTACCTAAGAATGAACGACGGCTTAAGCCGTTTTGTTCTAATTTTTCGTCTGACATACAACACTCCTTGGATAAAATTCGGCAGCCGGCGTTTTCAGACGACCTGCCGATTGAAAAAACGTATTTATGTTTATAAGTGTGGGTACGGTTGACCCGGTATTTCTTTAGGGTTTCAGATTATTCGCCGGCTTTAGGGGCGGTTTCTTTTTTCACAAACTGCACAACCTGCTCCCCAGGCTGCTGTTTTGCAGATGCGGTTTCGGGGTCGGCTTTTGCCGCCGCCTGTTTTTGTTTTTTCTTGTTGGTTGCCACAACTTGCGGGCAACGTGTGTCATGGTGATACATGACTTGGCAGTGCAGGCACTGGATACATTCGTTCGGATGGATGTCGCCTTCCGGTGCAATCGCCTGAACAGGGCATTCGTGCGTACAGATTTGGCAAGGGTTGCCGCACATTTTGTAGCGGCGAAGCCAGTCGAATACGCGGAAGCGGCCGGGTAGGGCGATACCCGCGCCCAATGGGCACAGATAGCGGCAGAAGAAGCGTTCGATGAACAGGCCGGCAACCAAAAGGGTAACGGCAAACGCGACAAACCACCATTCGCGGACGAATTTCAAAATAATCGCCGTTTTAAAAGGTTCTACCTCTGCGAATTTTTCCGCCGTACCCAAATCGTACAGGGAAATTGCCAATAGTGCGAAGAAAATGACGTATTTAATCGCAGTCAGGCGCGTGTGCAGCAGGTGCGGCACGGTAATCTGTTTCACGCCCAATTTTTTGGCGATACGGTTGGTCAACTCTTGCAGCGAACCGAAGGGGCAGAGCCAGCCGCAGAATGTACCGCGGTTCCACAGCAGCATGGTTGCGGCGGTAAACAGCCACAGGATGAACACAATCGGATCCATCAGGAAGAAGTCCCAACGGAATTCGGTCAGGATGGCGGAGAACAGTGTCAGCGTATTGACGACCGACAGTTGCGCCTGAGCGTACCAACCGATATAGAACAGGGTAAATGTCAGGAATACCAGGCGGAAGCGGTCGTACCATTTCTCATAGCGGACAATCCAGTCTTGGAACAGGAAGACCAAAAGCAGGATGGTCAATGCGATGCCGACTACGGCGATTTGTCCCTGTTTCGCTTTCCACACCTGTTTCCAGAGTTGGTTGGATGCACCGTCGTTTGAAGAGGCTTCAGAGGCTTCTTCGGCTATGCCTTTGGTGTCTGAAGCTTGGTCGGCGGCAGGGGCGGCTGCCGGTTCGACTGGCGCGCTGATTTCGACAGGCGGTGCTTTCGGGTCATCGACATAGTAACCTTGAGGCAGCTCGTAATCCAAATCGGCGGTTACGAACGCTTTGTCGTTTACGCTCAGTACGCGTTGAACCATCAACTGCAAACGCCAAGGTTCGGCAGCATCGAATTCCACACCTTCGGGAATCGTAAACCAAGATACTTCTTTAAAGTGGGGCGCACCTTCGGCTGCCAGATCAACCAAGCGTTCGTGTTGCGCGTCGGTGAAGCGGAAGCTGTTTTCGCCTTGAATCATCTCGATACGGTCGAAAATACCGCCGCGGACATAACCCGAACCTTTCCAAGAATAACGGCCTTCACCGGCAACCAAGACAGCTTGTTGACCCGGTTGCAGACGGTTTTGCAGGTTTTTCCAACCTTCCTCGCCCAGCAGGCTTTTGCCGATGGAAGGCTGGCTGACTACGGCAGTGTACAAATCGATAAAGGTATCGTCGCCTGCACCTTGTTCGGCATGTTCGGCAACACCTGCTTTGCCGCCTTTTTCAAACAGCTTGTTGATTTCGTCAACAGTAATGTGCAGATGACCGATGGCTTTTTGTTCCAGCAGCGCATTCCAAGATTGGATATCCTGTTTGTCAGGATTGACAGCGCGGCGAGGCCGGGTTTGAGCCGCAGGAGCGGCAGCCTGTTGCGTATCCGCAGCATTGGCGGAGGCCGTCTGAACGGCTTTGTCAGTACCCAAACCATATTTGCCGGCAACAACTTTGAACGAACGTTGGATACTGTCGTTAATCACCATCAGCGTAACGGTCGCGCCACTGATGATGTCCCCGGGGGCGACGCCCGGAGTAGGTGGATTTTTAATAAAATTCAAACCGATATACTTATTGATGAATTTATCCACACGCGATTGCGGGATACCAATAAGCATAATCGGCTCATGGTGATCGACCAGCTTCGCACCGGCGATCGTTCCGTCGTTGGCCAAAGCCATCATCGTATCAATCGGTTTGCTCGAATAGCCGCGTGTATTGACCACGTCCGTCGTGATATACACCAAACCCAACTGCTCGTCGCCCTTATAAACACGGGCAACCATAGGCTTGCCTTCAGGCTTGCCATAACGGTCTGCACCCGGAAAAATTTCCGAAGGCTGGACTTTTGACAAAAAGTCAGGCAAACGCTCGGCGTAAGCGGGCAGTGTCGAAAACAATAGGACAAATACGGCAAACATCGCCAGCATCGTATTCAAGATGCCTGATGTGTGTTTCGTTTTTAGGCAGGACATGGCTGTTCCCGATTATTCGATACTCTAAACATTAACATTATATGAATCCATTATTTGCAATAATTTGACCTATGTCAAATTTACAAATCTTAAAACCTGGTTTTAACGGTAAGTAATACTTTGTGATTATGTGGGGATGGCTCTATTTTTGTTGCTAATGGAATAGAAAACCAGGTAATTAAATCATTTTGGGTTTTGTGGTGTATTAATATGTTTTTGATATAGGGCAATCGCAATCTGTACATAGCGCAGCTAATGCGGTGCTGATTTGTTTTTCAAGTTGCGGTTTATTGAATATAGTGGATTAACTTTAAATCAGGACAAGG
>NZ_KV838064.1:56630-67012 GCF_001838645.1 Neisseria sp. HMSC70E02
CGCCGTACTGGTTTAAAGTTAATCCACTATAATCTTTAAATTTGTTCTATAGCAGTAAAAAAGGTCGTCTGAAAACCAAATTTGATTTTCAGACGACCTTATATTTCCAACGCATCAAACGGCTATTTGCCTGCTTTCAACGATTGCCACAGGCGGACGCTCAGGCGGCTTGCATCTGTTGATTTGGGCGATACGATGAAACTTTTATCCATCAATTCCTTGGTCGGGAAGATAGACGCATCGCCGGTATATTTTGCGTCCATCAATGCGCGGGCAGGGCGGCTGGCGGGGGCGTAGGTAACGAAATTGCCGTTTTGCGCCGCGACTTCGGGATCGAGCGTGTGGTTGATGTATTTATGCGCATTGGCGGTGTTTTGGGCATCGCGCGGAATCATCAGGGAATCCACCCAGATGCCGACGCCGCTTTTGGGTGCTAACACTTCGATTTCGACGCCGTTCTTCGCTTCTTGCGCGCGTGTTTTGGCGATGTTCAAATCGCCGCCGTAACCGACTGAAACGCAAAGGTTGCCCGCCGCCATATCGTCAATATAGCCTGACGAAGTGAAGCGTTTGATGTCGGGACGCACTTTTTTCATCATGTTGACGGCGGCTTTGATATCGTCCGGGTTTTCGGTATTCGGGTCTTTGCCTAAATAATGCAGCGCGAGCGGGATTTGTTCGATGGCGCTGTCAAAATAGCTGATGCCGCAGGATTTCAGCTTTTTGGTGTATTCGGGATTGAACACCAAATCCCATTCGTTTTCGGGCAGCTGCTCCGTCCCTAGGGCTTTTTGAACCAGTTTTTTGTTGATGGCGAGCGTGTTGATGCCCCAAAAATAAGGGACGGCGTATTGGTTGCCGGGATCGACTTTTGCCATCATGGCAAGCAGGTCGGCATCGATA
The DNA here is from genome assembly GCF_001838645.1 of Neisseria sp. HMSC70E02. NCBI lineage: Bacteria > Pseudomonadati > Pseudomonadota > Betaproteobacteria > Neisseriales > Neisseriaceae > Neisseria > Neisseria sp. HMSC70E02. Next base: position 57,534 of record NZ_KV838064.1, read on the forward strand.
TTGGCGTAGTTCGGGATTTGGCTTTTGTCGATTTTTTGATACGCGCCGGCTTTGATTTGGCGTCCGACGTTGGCAATGGACGGGGCAACGAGGTCGTAACCAGATTTACCGGTCAAGAGCTTGGCTTCGAGGGCTTCGTTGCTGTCGTAGTAGTCGTAGCGGACGTTGATATGCGTATTTTTTTCGAACGCTTCAAGCGTGGCGGGGTCGACGTAGTCCGACCAGTTGTAGATATTGAGCTTGTCGGAGGCGGTATGGGAAGAGGGTGCGGAAGATTCTGCGGCGGTTTGTTGGCCGCCGCTACATGCAGTCAAGACGAGGCCGATGAGTGCCGCCGCCATTGAAGTTTTTTTCATGGGTACAGTCCTTTTGTGGAAGGGGGGATTGTTGCAGCGGCGGCAGTCAGTCAAGCGCAGACTGTCCGCATACAAAAGGTTAACTGTGGGGGCGGCCGGCATATGCCTCGGGCCCTTGATTCAGCAGGTTCGCATTAAACGGCAAAATCCCTGTCGGCGCAATAGGTTAGACGGGGAAATTTCTTCGTTTTTTCATTGCTTTCCGCTATGGTTTTCTTCATAAACAAAAAAATATTCAGACGACCCGAAAAGGTCGTCTGAAAAAAGTTGCACTTGCCTTATTTTCAATCTTGAGGCAAGGGAAAAATAGGGATTGTGCCAACAGAATTGCAGAAAGGATGAATATTAAAGATTCCTACGATATCGTGTTGTTGAAATGCAAATTATATTTGAAATAAATAATAATTTTTCTCAAGATAAAAAGAGTTGTCTAATAATCCATAAATCATTATGATTGAGTTTGGTATTTTTACTCAATTTTAAAATTCGAGGAGGACTCATGAAGAAAATATTGATTACTTTAACCGCAGCAGCCCTACCTTTTGCAGCATCCGCCGAAGTTGTCCTGTACGGACAAGTCAAAAGCACCATCACCTCCGGACAGGTGAAAATCAAAGGTAACGAAGGTACGGAAAAAAGCGCGACCGCAACCCGTATCAATGACAATACCTCGCGCATCGGCTTCAAAGGCAATGAGAAACTTTCAGACGACCTCAAAGCCATCTGGCAAATTGAACAGCGCACTTCCATTTTAGGCGAATCCAACAGCCAGCGTTTCGGCAACCGCGATTCCTTCATTGGCTTGGAAGGCAAGTTCGGTAAGGTCCGCGTCGGCAATATGAACAATATGCTCAACGAGATGGATACCATCGACCCTTGGTTGTACAAAACCAACGCGATGGGTTTGGGCATCAACACCCGCACCGGTGTGCGCACCACATCCGTGCGCTACGACAGCCCTTCGTTCGGCGGGTTCAAGTTCAATGCGTCCTACGCGCCGCGCGACAACCGCAATCCGGATGACAAATATAAGCACGAACAACCCAGCAAGGAGCAATATACCGCCGGTTTGACTTATGAAAACAGCGGTTTCACCACCAATCTTGCCTACGGCCATTACAAAGGTGCATACACCGACAAGAACGGTAAAACCAAAGCCGCGCAAATCGCTAAAATCGAGAGTTACTACGACAAAAACAACCTGTTTGTCGGCGTAGGTGCGCAATATACCAAAGGCCATGAAAGCGCAAATAAATATCTGGGTTACTTTACCGATGATTTCAATACGTACAAAGGCGCTGACATTACTGCCGATGCCGGTAAAAATGAAGCCGTCAAAGTTACCGATGCAGCCGTTACCGTGGGTTATACCTTCGGTAACCTGACCCCGCGCCTCACTTACGCCCACGGCTGGGCGGCAAAAGGCGTGAACAGCGGCGAGAAACTGGTCGATAAATTCGACCAAGTTGTAGTTGGTACCTCCTACAAATTCAGCAAACGCACTTCGATGCTTGCTCATGCCGGCTATATGAAACTGGGCAGCAAAACCCGCCTGACGCCGACTCAAACAGGTTCTGTTGAACAAAAAGCCGTTTCTTTGGGCATGGTTCATAAGTTCTAATAAAGCGGTACGGATAGTCGGAAAATAGAAGAGGTCGTCTGAAAACCTTTATTTTGAAGTTTTCAGACGACCTTATTTATTTTGGTCTTGGTTTTCCTGCATTCCGTTTCCCGATAAAATACATGCTTTCGATTTTGACTCTATCCGCCATGCCGACCGACCTTCAAGCCATCAACCGCCTGCTGCCGCAAACCCAGTGCCGAGAATGCGGCTATCAAGGCTGTCTGCCTTATGCACAAGCTTTGTTGCACGAGGATGCGCCTGTTAATTTGTGCGCGCCCGGAGGAGAAGTGGTGATGGCCGATATTGCCGCCTTATTGGGCAAGCCGCGCGTTGCGCCGGTCAAAACGCAGCCCAAAGCCGTCGCCTTGATAGACGAAGCCGCCTGTATCGGCTGTACCGCCTGCATCCGCGCTTGCCCTGTCGATGCGATTATGGGCGCAAGCAAATTTATGCACACCATCATCAGCGACGAATGCACAGGCTGCGGACTCTGCCTCCCGCCTTGTCCGGTGGACTGTATCGACATGATACCTTCCGAACAGGAATACCTCCCCGCCGCGCGCAGCCTGAGCCGTTCTTCCGAAGCGCGTTTCGCCGCTGCCGAACACGCGCAAAGCCGCTTTGATTGGCATACCGAACGCAAAGCGCGCGACGAGGCGGAACGCAAAGCCATGCTTGCCGAGCGCGAAGCCGCCGTTAAAGCCAAGCAGGCGCAAATTCAAGCCGAAACCCAAGCAGCGTCCAAACCTGCCTTCAATCCTATGGATTTGATTGCCAAAGCCATGGCGAAAGCCCAATCCCAGCAAGACAAGCTGGTTGCATCCGACAACCGCGAAGCATTCAAAAACCGGCAAATCGAAGAAGCTAAAGAGCGCGCTGAATTGCGCCGTGCCCAACGCGATGTCAAATATGGCAACGAAGAAGAAAAAGCCGCCGCGCTTGCCTATCTGCGCCGTTACAAAGCAGAGCAAGAGGCAGCCAAAGAAATACGGTGAGGCCGGTGGAGAGACTTTGAAGGTCGTCTGAAATGGGTTTTCAGACGACCTTTAAGCTAAATCAAGTATGGGATTGATGGGGCGTTGAGGAATAACAAGCAACACCTTTTCTGCGAATACCCCAGTTGCTTGAGATGCTTCTTAAACATGTTATTTCCCGTATACAAAATCCCATTTGCTCCAAAGTCAGGGGCTGTCCGGTATGAAAACAGGCTGCACAAAACTGTTTTGTATGGTAAAGTCTGCTTTTAATAACTCGGCGGTTTAAAGCCGTCATTCAGGGGCTGTTTGAATTTAAAATCAGATTTGTTGGAAACGCTGCATCGTTTGCGCGGCGTATTTCGAGAAGCGGGCTGTGTGTCCGTCTGGTTTTAAATTCAAGCAGCCCTTTGCGTTTACAAAAACAGATAGAAGGTAGATTCCCATGCAATCTTGGCAGCTTCCCGAACATGTTGCCGATGTGTTGCCGACCAACGCCCGACAGTTGGAAAGCGCGCGAGAGCAGTTGTTGACTTTGTTCCGAGTGCACGGTTACGAGCTGGTACAGCCACCGTTGATGGAATACAGCCATTCCCTGCTGACGCACATTGACGCGGGTTTGTCTTTGAAAACCATTTTGGTGGTCGATCAGCTGAGCGGTCGGCAGTTGGGCATCCGTGCCGACATTACGCCGCAAGTGGCGCGTATCGATGCGCATCTTTTGTCCGCCAATCAAGGGATTAACCGATTGTGTTACGCAGGTCCTGTGTTGCACGCGCGGCCGGAAGGTTTGCTCAATATGCGCGAACCTTTGCAGGCGGGAGCGGAGATGTATGGTTTCGCCGACATCCGGGCGGATATCGAACTGATTGACCTGATGCTCAAAAGCATGAAGCTTGCCGATATGGGCGAGGTTTTGCTGTCGCTGGGGCACATCGGCGTATTCCGCGCTTTGTCCGATGCGGCGCATTTGGATGCGGAGCAGTCTGCAACACTGCTTGCGTTGATGCAGGATAAAGATACCGAAGCGGTCGAAGCGCAGGTTAAGGCTTGGAAGCTGGACGGTATGTGGGCAAAAGCATTTTCGCTGCTACCGCGTCTGTATGGCGGACGGGAAGTGTTGTCCGCGGCGCGCGAACGATTGCCGGATCTGTCGGCAGTCGGCAGCGCATTGGACGAATTGCAGGCAGTATGCGACGCCTTTCCAAATCAGAAAGTCCATATCGACTTATCCGAACTGCGCGTCGACAATTACCACACGGGCTTGCTGTATGCGGCATACGGTTCCAATTTCCATGACGCGGTCGCACGGGGCGGGCGTTATGACGGATTGGGCGAATATTTCGGCCGTGCGCGTCCGGCAACAGGATTCAGTTTCGACTTGCGCAGCTTTATCGGACGTTTGCCCGCCATTGAGCGGCAGCCCGTCGTGTTGGTTGATGCGGACGATGCCGAAGCGGCTTGCGAAGTAGTTGAAGCCCTGCGTGAACAAGGGCAGTGTGTCGTTGTCGACTACGGTATCGGACACAACGCTTCGGAAGAGGTTGCAGGTCGTCTGAAAAAGTCGGACGGCGTTTGGCAGGTTGAGAAAATTTAAATACCCATTCATAGCAGATTAAAGGCAAATCAGGGCAGGGCGCAAAGCCGTCTTGGTTTGAAGTTGATTCACGATAATTTTTTAATATTAATAGGTTATATGGCTATGGCTAAAAATGTTGTAGTAATCGGCGCCCAGTGGGGCGATGAAGGCAAAGGTAAAATAGTCGACTGGCTGGCGGAAGAAACCAGCGGTGTCGTGCGTTTCCAAGGCGGCCACAATGCGGGTCATACTCTGGTCGTCGGCGGCAAGAAAACCATTTTGCGCCTGATTCCGAGCGGCATCCTGCATGAAAACTTGGATTGCTTCATCGGTTCCGGCGTTGTCGTATCCCCCGAAGCATTGTTGGGCGAAATCGACGAGTTGAACGCAGCAGGCGTGAAAAACGTCGAGGGTCGTCTGAAAATCGCGCCGACCTGTCCGCTGATCCTGCCTTACCACATCGCGCTTGACCAAGCCCGCGAAGCATCGCGCGGCAAAGGCAAAATCGGCACGACCGGTCGCGGCATCGGCCCAGCCTACGAAGACAAAGTGGCACGCCGCGCCATCCGTGTCGTTGATTTGCTGCATCCTGAAAAACTGCGTGAAAAACTGGATGCCATCCTCGCTTATTACAACGTTCAATTGCAACATCTGCACAATGCCGAGCCGGTTAAAGCGGAAGATGTGATGGCGGTTATCGAAAAAGTTGCGCCGCGTATTACGCCTATGATTACCGACGTATCCCGCGTGTTGAACGAGAAAAACAAAAACGGCGAAAAACTGCTGTTTGAAGGCGCACAAGGCACGCTGTTGGATATCGATTACGGCACTTACCCCTTCGTTACCTCGTCCAACTGCTTGGCAGGAGCCGCTTCCGCAGGCGCAGGCGTAGGTCCTCAAATGCTGGATTATGTTTTGGGTATTGTCAAAGCCTATACCACGCGCGTCGGCTCAGGTCCGTTCCCGACTGAATTGTTTGACGAAGTAGGCGCAGGTTTGGCAGAACGCGGACACGAATTCGGCTCCGTAACCGGTCGCGCCCGCCGCTGCGGTTGGTTTGATGCCGCCGCGTTGAAACGCTCCATCCAAGTCAACGGCATTTCCGGTATGTGTATCACCAAGCTGGACGTGATGGACGGCATTGAAACCATCAATATCTGCGTCGGCTACGAATTACCCGACGGTAGCAAAACCGACATCCTGCCTTGCGGTTCGGACGCGGTAGAAACCTGCAAGCCGATTTACGAAACCATGCCCGGCTGGAGCGAATCGACTGTCGGCGTGAAAAGCTACGACGCATTGCCTGCCAATGCCAAAGCATATTTGAAACGCATCGAAGAAGTCTGCGGTGCGCCGGTAGCCATCGTCTCTACCGGCCCTGACCGCGAAGAAACCATTGTTTTGCATCATCCATTCGCATAATGGTTTGATTGTAAAAGGTCGTCTGAAAACTTGGGCTTTCAGACGACCTTTTTGTATAGGCCTGACGTCAATCGGCAGTCATGAAATGTGGTTTTCTTTGCCGATCATTTTCCTATATTTATGATTTCCTTAGTAATAAGCAGTATTGTTGATTTCGTAACGTTGATGGATTTCAGCATCTGGCAATACAAATTTTTGTCCATCTTTTTGAAGATATGCTTCGGTCAATTCAAAGTGATCATCAAATTTCAATTTCAACGTGGCAAACTGATTTATTGAAGGTGTACTGATATTATGCGCTCGAGTCCTTCCGGGGAACGCCTGTTGAAATATCTTGTATAACCCGTTTAGTCGAGCATCATCGTATATGATTTTATAATCATTCTGCTCTTGTTCTTCAGTCTTAAAGGGATGCAATCTGATGCCCCACCGATTACCCGTTTCTTTGTCTATTAACCATATCTTGATGTAAGTTGGCATCGCCTTCATTGCCTTCTTCTCTTCTTCTACCCTCTCCTTACCGATAGCCGTCCAGCGCTCCGTATTAGCGAATTCCATATAGTATTCGCCGTTCCATTCCCCTCCATCGACTTCAACTTCCAAGTTCCATGGATATTTCGTTTGCATCTGTTTGTACCACTCCGCACTCACCTTTTTGGGTCCATCTATATAAGTGTGATAGAAATTGGGGTGTTCTTTACGGACGCTGTCTAAGTATTCTTTCCGTTCTTCAAGATTGTGAAAACGTGCGACTCTGTAATACCATATTTCATTGAAATGATGTTTGGCAGCCTCTTCCACAGAAGGCATGATTTCTTTTGCCTGCCAGGACATCAATTCCTTGCGAATAAATACATTGGCAAGGTTCAGCGTCACCCAGCCGTCAGGAGCAACAGCCAATTCAAAATCATTGGGAGATTCATATTGCGGAGTTTCAGAGTCCTCTACTGCATTATTGAATACCCTGTAACTTTTTGCCATCATAGGACGTATCTTGTCGGTTGGAAGGGCTTCATCCAACTGATAAAATTTATTTTCAAACTGAGAGGAATAGGTAAAAGTCAGCCTTTCGGGAAGTAAATCAAACTCTGCCGTTCTTCCCAAATACCCTCCTCTTCCCCATATAGAACCCGTACCAAAGAAATTTCGCAATACTGTTCCGTTCTGCAAATAAAAATCAGAACTGTACTTATTTGATACATCTATTGCTTCTGCATCCAATGTTAAATATGAAGAATTTTCTGGTGTGGCGTTAACCAATATTGCATCTGCCATCGTAATTCCCCAAGTCATGCCTTTTGCATTCTTGGGGTTGCCCTGGCCTTCAATCATTCCGTTTAATCCTATATTTGCCAATGCAATGCTGAGGTAGCCTGCTGCTACTATTCCTAAAAGGATATTTGTTTTCTTGTGTTTCATTCAGACGACTTTTTTACTAATCTATTGATTCCAATATAGATAAGAGTTAATGATTTCCATCCAATATCTGTAAATTACCCAGCCATTGAGCAAAATAAAAATAACTGCGCAATATTTCCAATGACGGTTTTGATACATTCTGATGATGCAGTAGGCATTGATAATTAGAAAAAACGCATATTTGCCAATTTCTTCCCAAAATACCTGAAGCGCTAACACCCAATATCCCATATCTCCGCCCGTTTAAATTTTTTCAAGGTTTTCATTATCAAATTTAAAAATTATCTACATGCTGCTGTTAGCAGTGATTGAACTCTATGAGTGAGGTTGTCTGAAAACGATATTTCAGTTTTTCAGACGACCTTTTTCCATCATTTAGACCTGATTGACAGCGTTTGTATGAAAAATAGATGCATTATACATTATTAACGAAAGGCGATTTCGTTCATATCTATATAAATACTTTATCCAACCCTCTGAAAAACTTTTCAGACGACCTGTAAACCTATATGATTGCACGGCAAGACAAACAAAGGAGCAAACACAATGTCAACAAACGAATACACGCAAATCGGCTGGATAGGCTTGGGTCAAATGGGTAATCCGATGGTAACGCGGCTTTTGAACGCTGGTATCGAAGTCGGTGTTTATAACCGTTCACCCGATAAAACCGCCGACCTCGCCAATAAAGGCGCGAAAGTGTACGCAAGCACCATCGATCTTATCCGCGCTTATCCTGTTATTTTTCTGATGGTTTCCGACTTCGCGGCTGTACGCGATATTTTGAGTGAAGAGGTTCGCAAGGAGCTTGCGGGCAAAATCATTGTCAACATGAGTACTATTGCTCCTTCTGAAAATCTTGCCGTTAAAGAATTGGTCGAAGCTGCGGGCGGTCAGTTTGCAGAAGCACCTGTTTCCGGTTCGGTCGGTCCTGCTACCAACGGTACGTTGCTGATTTTGTTTGGCGGAGAAGAAAGTGTTTCAACGCCTCTGCAAAAAGTGTTTTCCATTGTCGGTAAACAAACTTTCCATTTCGGTGGGGTAGGGAAAGGTTCGGGCGCAAAACTCGTGCTCAACTCCCTGCTGGGTATTTTTGGCGAAGCATACAGCGAGGCTATGCTAATGGCTCAACAGTTTGGTGTCGATACTGATACCATCATCGAAGCCATCGGTAATTCCGCTATGGATTCGCCTATGTTCCAAACCAAAAAATCGCTGTGGGCAAGCCGTGAATTCCCACCTGCCTTCGCACTCAAACACGCTTCCAAAGACCTTAATCTGGCGGTCAAAGAGCTGGAGCAAGCCGGTAAGTCGCTGCCTGCCGTCGAAACCGTTGCTGAAAATTACCGTCAAGCGGTAACAGCAGGTTACGGAGAGCAAGACGTTGCCGGCGTTTATTTGAAATTGGCAGAACGTTAGAAATAGCGTTGGCTCAGAATATGGGTTCAAGGTCGTCTGAAAACCGTATAGAAGTTTTCAGACGACCTTGTTATCGCAGGCAATCATCCCACACTGCTTCAATCGGTTTCTCAACTTCACACGAAAGCTGCACCTCTAAAAAGGATATTTCCCATGACGCAAAATGAAAAACAACACACTAAACCACAAGGCGAGCTTTTGCTGCGCACCGTTGCCATGCCGCGCGACACTAATCCCAATCAAGATATTTTCGGCGGTTGGATTATGTCGCAAATGGATTTGGGCGGCGGTATTTTGGCGGCGGAAATCGCACAAGGCCGTATTGTTACCGTAGCTGTTCAGGAAATGAATTTCATCCGTCCTGTGAAAGTGGGGAATGTCGTCTGTTGCTACGGCCGCTGCGTGAGCGTGGGTAATACTTCGTTGCAACTGAAAATCGAGGTTTGGGTAAAAACATTGATGAACGATCATCTTACTGAGGATCGTCAACTCGTGACAGAGGCTGTCTTCACTTATGTCGCCATTGATAGTGAAGGTAACAAACGCCCGATTCCGAAAGAGGGTAACCCAAAACTGGAAGGTTTGATTTAAGCAAAAGGTCGTCTGAAAACGGATTTCAGACGACCTTTTTAATTTGACATTGAGATGAAACGTTATAGTCAATTAAAATCAAAATAGGACAGTAA
>NZ_KV838065.1:0-473 GCF_001838645.1 Neisseria sp. HMSC70E02
CCGCCCCATTTCACCAATTTTTCCTCACCCGACATACCGTTGATGGTGCGTTTGCCTTGGCGGATGGTGCGGGTTAGCGCTTTAACCATTGCGCCTTTCCCCAGATTTACCTTACGTTGCAGCAGCGTCGGCTCGCCTGCCTCCAGTACGTCGCCGTGCATGATTTCCAGACTCATATCGTGTTGTTTGTCAAATTCGACAGTGCTATGAACTTCAAACGGTTTTTTGCCATCGTCCGCGATAAAACCGCCTATCAGGCATATACCGTGTTTATTTGGCACTTCAAATTCCTGCCTGGTTTTCAATCCATTGAGGATTTCTTGGCGGAATTTTTTCTCCATGGTGTTTATTGCTTCTTTTTCTTGGGTTTTCCAGTTGGCAGGGGCTTTGCCGTTTTCGGCAGGGATATAGAAATAGCTGCGTACGATATAGGCGTCATCATTATCCAGCTTGAAATATAAATCGGCTTCGTA